>DASWMM010000189.1:0-1556 GCA_036399755.1 Allosphingosinicella sp. | reverse complement strand
TGCGTTCTCGAGGGGCATCGCCTCAAGGCTGCTTACCGCGGTTGTGAGGTTCGCGACCCCGAAGTGCTCGGCGACATCGGCGAGAGTGCGGATGCGGATGGCGCTGACATCCACGGCGGTGACGTGCCGGTTGGCGGCGGCGAGCGGCAGGCTCCACTGTCCGAAGCCGCAGCCCGCGTCGAGCACGTTGCCAAGCCCGGCAAAGCCGATCGCGTCCAGGCGGGCGCGGTACACTTCCGGATCGGTTGCCCAGACGCGGAGGAAGAAATCGCGGTCGTCGCCGGTCAGCCAGGAGGCCCGGGCGAGCACCGCCTGTATATCGGCGGCGGTGACGTTCACGCGCCCTCTCCGGGGTAGCGGTTCTCGGCCAGAGGATGCTCCACCCTGGGGCCGCGGGGCGGCGCCTTTAGCGGGTGGAAGAGGTTGATGAGATCGACCTCCTTGCCGCCGAGGATGCGCTCGTAGATAGATCCGAACAGGAAGCGCGCGGCTTCGTAGCTATGGTATTTCTCGACATAAGCGCGCCCGGCCCGGCCCAGCGTTTCGCGCAGATCGGGGCGGGTGACGAGCAGGCGCAGAGAGTCGCGGATCGTCTCGGGGCTGGCCGAGAGCACCGGGCATTCGTCGAGGAACCCGTAGCGGCGGTGGACCCGGGTGTAGGTTTCACTTTCGAGGTTGGCGAGGACTGGCAGGCCCGAGACCATGCCTTCGATGCCGCTCAGCGCGTAACCGGTGAAGATGATCTGTTCGGCGAGGACATCGACCTCGCCCATCGCTTTCTTCACCTCGGCGTTAGGGACGCCCTCGAGCAGGACGAGGTCGATCAGGAGGCCTTCCGCCTTCAGCGCTTCGACGGCGGCGACAATGAACTCGGTGCCTTTGAAGCCACGGTGGTTTGGGGTGTGAAGGATGCGCACGGCCGCGTTCCGGCCATCGGCTTGTGAATAGGATGCTCTGGCCTGCCATTCGCGTTCGTCGATCACGAACATCTGGGGCAGGGTAACGTCCCAGCGCGGCAGGCCGTCGATGATGAAGCCCGCGACCACCGCGTCGGCATAGCGGGACCACAGGTCCACGCGCTCCGCGATCGCTACGTCGGCTCGCGCGAAATGGGGGTAGGAGGCTAGTAGGCCGTAGCGCAGCGAGGGGTCGATCAGCCGCGAATAGATATAGGCGTCGGCGCCGAACGGCAGGCAGACGATCTTCACGCCGGCGCGGCGAAACAGCCAGGGCTCGAGCCGCCACCACAAGGTGCGGTTGAGCGCGAAGCCGGAAAAGGGGATGTGGACGACGCGCGCCCGGCGAAGCGCGAAGAGGAGGGCAAGGCAGGTGCCGAGGCCCAGGCGGGCGACGCGGGGCAGGAAGCGCGGCGCGAAATCCTCGAAATAGCGGTCGAAATCATCGCGCCGGTTGATGCTGTACCAGCCCTCCATCACCGTCATCGACGGCAGGCCGCCTTCCTTCAGAGCCTCCGACCAATAACGGTTCGAGACCACCGGAACGCTGCCCCACAGCAGCAGGCGGCGTCGCGCGGAGGGCAGCAGGGCCGCGACGAC
>DASWMM010000188.1:0-2489 GCA_036399755.1 Allosphingosinicella sp. | reverse complement strand
CGCGGTCGATCCCGACCTTGCCCAGCAGTCGAACCGCAACGCCGTCCGCCCCCCCGAGACCCCAGGCTCCGCGCCCTACCCCACCGACACGGTGCGGGCGCCCGAGCCGTCGCCCGCCACCCCGGGCGGAGCCGCAATGCCCAAGGCCGGCGCCCAGCTCGCCAGCGCCCCGCAAGGCGGCGGCGCCGGAGGGGGTGGGGGCGCAAGCTGCACCAGCGGCGCCAACTTCGACTACAACAACGCCTGGGCGCAGAAGCTTCCGGCCGCTTTCCCCTTCTACCCAAGCGGCAAGCTCACCGAAGCGGCGGCCAACAATGCCAACGGCTGCGCGACCCGGGTGGTGAGCTTCACCACCGCCGACAATTTCCAGCGCGTGCTCGATTGGTACAACACCCGAGCGGTCCGCTCCGGCTATTCCTCCGAACACCAGGTCCGCGAAGGCGACCACATCCTCGCCGGCGCCAACGCGGGCGACAACGGCGCCTTCTACCTGATCGTCACCCCCAAGGGGAACGGCTCGGAAGTCGCCCTGATCGTCAACAACGGGCGGTGATCCCTTAATCCTCCCCCGGCTTCCCGGGGGAGGGGGACCATGCGCAGCATGGTGGAGGGGCCGGAGCGAAGCGGAGGTGCTGCTTCCTCGCTTCGCTCGGCCCCTCAACCGCACTTCGTGCGGTCCCCCTCCCCTGCAAATGCAGGGGAGGAACAGAGTCCCTTCCCCCCTCCCCCTCCGCCCGCTACATCGCCCGTCATGCCCAATCTCCTTCTCGTCATGATCGGCGGCGCCGCCGGCGCCGGCTTGCGCTTTGAGGCGGGGCGGCTGAGCCTCGCCCGCACCGGCACCTTTTTCCCCTGGGCCACGCTCGGCGTGAACCTGCTCGGCAGCCTGCTGATCGGCCTGCTCGCCGCCCTGCTGCTCCACACCGGAAGCGCCGACCGGCCCGCCTGGCTGCTCCTTTCCGTCGGCCTGCTCGGCGGGTTCACCACCTTCTCCGCCTTCAGCCTCGACCTGCTGCGCATGCTGGAAGGCGGCCAGCCGCTCGCCGCCGCCGGCTACGCCGCCGCCTCCGTCGCCGGCGGCCTGGCTCTCGCCGCAGCCGGCTATGCAGGCGGGAGGGCGCTGGCATGAGCAGCGAAGTCCGCCAGTTCACCGTCTCCGCCGAGGACGACGGCATCCGCCTCGACCGCTGGTTCAAGCGCAACCTGGCCGATGCGAGCTTCAACCTCGTGTCGCGCTGGGCGCGTACCGGCCAGCTCCGCGTCGACGGCAAGCGCGCCACTCCCGGCGACCGCATCCTCGCCGGCCAGATCATCCGCGTGCCCCCAGCCGAGCCGGTCGCCGCCGCCGCGCCGGCCAAGCCCAAGATCGAACGCGCCACGCTCAGCGACGACGAGATTTCCTTCGTCAACGAAATCGTCATCCACCGCGACAAGCACGCGCTGGTCGTCAACAAGCCCCCCGGCCTCGCCACCCAGGGCGGCACCAAGACCGTCACCCACCTCGACGGCCTGCTCGACGGCCTCGCCGACGACGCGGGCAACCGCCCCAAGCTCGTCCACCGCCTCGACAAGGACACGTCGGGCGCACTGCTGCTCGCCCGCAGCGCCCGGGCGGCGGCCTTCTTCTCCAAAAGCTTCTCCGGCCGCACCGCGCGAAAGGTCTACTGGGCGATCGTCACCGGAGTGCCCGCCATCGACGACGGCTACATCGACCTGCCGCTCAACAAGCAACCCGGCACCGGCGGCGAGAAGATGCACGTCGACGAAGGCGAAGGCGGCCTCCCCGCCCGCACCCGCTACCGGGTGATCGACCAGGCCGGCAACCGCGCCGCCTGGGTCGAGCTTCAGCCGCTCACCGGCCGCACCCACCAGCTCCGGGTCCACATGGCGGCGATCGGCCACCCGATCGTCGGCGATGGCAAATATGGCGGCCAGGACGCGTTCCTGACCGGCAACATCAGCCGCAAGCTCCACCTCCACGCCCGCCGCCTGCGCATCGACCATCCCGATGGCGACCGCATCGACGTCACCGCCGAGCTGCCCAGCCACTTCGCCGAAACTATCGCCAATCTCGGCCTCGATCCGGTGCTCGCCGATCTGCCGCTCGACGAGCCCAAGTACAGCGAAACGCCCGAAGGCAAGCGCAAGGCGGCCACCGCCGCGGCCAAGTCGCGCCGCAAGGAACGCAAGGGCGAACGCCGAAACCGGGGGCGCGGCCGGGAGGAGAGCTGATGCACCCCAGCGCCCGCTTCCACATCGCCGACCGTGCCGAAATGGCGGCGCTGGTGCGGGCCGAGGGCTTCGGGACACTGACCGTGAACACCGACGCCGGCCTGCGCGCGGTGCATGTGCCGGTGCTTCTCGAGGGCGAGCGCCTTCGCTTCCACGTCTCGCGAAGCAACCTCGTCTTCAAGGCGCTGAGCGAAGGCACCGAAGCGTTGTTCATCGCCAACGGCCCGCACGCCTATCTCAGCCCGGATTGGTACGGC
>DASWMM010000187.1:0-8604 GCA_036399755.1 Allosphingosinicella sp. | reverse complement strand
CACAAAGAACAATCCGCCGGCACAGGCGAGGAACAGGGCAACGACCAGCGCGGGGATCAGCGGCTTCCGGATCGACCAGTCGAGGCGGCGGGCGTAGAAGCCTTCAAGGCTGCGGAAGCGGGCATCGACCCAGCGCGCCATGCGGCCGCGCTCCTGATATTTGAGGAGCTTGGAGCAGAGCATCGGGGCGAGGCTGAGCGCCAGGAAGCCGGAGAATGCGACGGCGCCGATCATTGCCGCGGCAAGCTCGCGGAACAGCAGCCCGGTCTGGCCGGCGATGAACATGATCGGCACGAACACGGCACAGACCACCAGGGTGGTCGAGACGATGGCGAAGCCGACCTGGCGGGTGCCTTCGTAGGCGGCCGAGAGCGGCGGCTCCCCTTCCTCGATGCGGTGGTAGACGTTTTCGAGCACAACGATGGCGTCGTCCACGACGATGCCGATCGACAGCACCAGGGCGAGCAGCGTCAGGAGGTTGATCGAGAAGCCGAACATCCACAGCACCGCAAAGCTGGCGAGCAGGCAGAGCGGCACGGTGACGGCGGGGATCAAGGTCGCGCGCCAGTTGCCGAGGAAGAGGTAGATGACGAGCACGACGAGGATCGCGGCTTCGGCAAGGGTGTGCCACACGCCTTCGATGGCGCGGCTGATGAACAGGCTTTCGTCCGAGCCGACGACCATCTTCATGCCCTCGGGCAGGGTCGACTGGAGCTGCTCGGCGGCCTTCTTGGCGGCGTCGGCCACGGCCAGGGTGTTGGCGCCCGACTGGCGGACGATGCCGAGGCCGACCGCCTGCTCGCCGTTCAGGCGGAAGGCCGCATAAGGGTTTTCGGCGCCCTGCTCGACTCGGGCGACGTCCGAGAGGCGGACCAGATAGCCATCGGTGCCGCGGCCGACGACAAGCTGGCCGAATTGCTGGGCATTGGCGAACGGGCGATCGACGCGGAGGGTGACGTTCTGCTGGGCGGATTCGAGGCGGCCGGCGGGGAGCTCGACGTTCTGCCGGCGAAGCGCGTTCTCGAGGTCGGAGGGGGTGAGGCCGTATGCGGCGAGGCGGCCGGGCTGCATCCAGACGCGCATCGCGGGGCGCGCCTCACCGCCGACGAAGACGCGGGCGACGCCCTCGATCGCGGAGAAGCGATCGATGAGGTTGCGGTCGACATAGTCGGAGAGTTCGAGCCGCGACCAGCCCGGCTTGGAAACGACGAGGAACAGGATCGGCGAAGCGTCGGCATCGACCTTGCGCACTTCGGGCGGGCGGACGTCGTCGGGGAGATTGCCGGCGGCGGCGCCGACTCGGTCGCGGACGTCATTGGCGGCGCTCTCGATGGAGCGGCCGGGGTAGAATTCGATGGTGATGTTGGAGGCGCCGTCCTGGCTGCGCGAGGTGATCGTCTGGAGGCCCTCGACGCCGGAAAGCTGATCCTCGAGCACCTGGGTCACGCGAGTCTCGACCACGCTTGCGGCGGCGCCGACATATTGGGTCTGGACGGAAACCACCGGAGGATCGACGTCCGGATATTCGCGCACCGACAAGCCGAAGAAGCCGACGATGCCGACCACGGCGATCAGCATTGCGAGAACGGCGGCGAAAACCGGCCGCCGGACGGAGATGTCGGAGAGTTTCACGGGGCGGGCGCCTTTTGTCCCCCATTTTGCCGACCCCCGCCGCCAGCCGCGCGTCCGCCGCCATTCGGGCCGGCGACCCGGACCTTCATGTCCCCCGTCAGCTTGACCACGCCTTCGGTGACCACCGGCTGCCCGGGCCTGAGGCCCTCGAGGATCTCGACGCGGCCGTTGGAGCGCAGGCCGGTGCGGACCTGGATACGCTTGGCCATGCCGTTCTCGACCACATAAACGAAGCGGTTCTCGCCTTCACCGACCACCGCCAGCTCGGGAACGGAAATGCCCATGCGCGGCGCGGTTTCGATCGTCACCGTAAGCAGCATGCCGGGCTTCAGCCGCCCGTCCGGGTTGGGCAGGCGTGCGCGGACCGTGGCGGCGCGTGTGTTGGGATCGATCACGGTGTCGACAGTGGCGATCTGGCCACGGAACGGCGTGTCCGGATAGGCGGCGGAAACCGCCTGGATGGTGAGGCCGCGGCGGATCGCGGCAAGCGCCGTTTCCGGGACCGGGAAATCGAGCTTGATGGTGGAGATGTCGCTGATCGTCGCGATTTCCGTGCCGCTGGTCACCACCGCGCCCGGCGAAATGCTGCGGAGAGAGGCATATCCCGAGAAGGGCGCGGTGATCACCCGCTCGCCGATCTGCGCCTGGACGCCGCTGGCTTGGGCGCGGGCGGCGGCGGCGGCGGCGATCTGCGCGTCCTCGCTCGCCTTGGTGGCGAAGCCGCGCTGGCGAAGGGTGCTGATTCGGCCGAGCTGCTGCTGCGCCTCGCGCTGGCGGGCATTGGCCTCGGCCAGGGCGGCGGTCTGCTGGCCTTGGGAAAGGACAGCGAGGGTCTGGCCCTTGCGGACGTAGCTGCCGTCGTCGAAGCCGAGGCGAATCAGCCGCTCGGTGACCTGCGCGGCGATCGTCACCTGCTCGTTGGCGTTGGCCGTGCCGACCGCTTCCACCGTCTCGACGAAGCGCATCGATTGCGCCGGCTCGACCTTGACCAAAGGCGGCGGACGGTCGCCCTTGCCTTTTTCCGTGCCGCCGCCGCTTCCGCAGGCGGAGGTCAGGCCGAAAAGCGCCAGTGCAAGGAGAAGGTTAACTTTAGTCACGCCTCCGCCCGCTACCGGCAGGAGCGCGGCGGATCAACCCTGCTAAAAGGCTAGTGTTTTTCCGGCGCGACGCGACCGGCGTCACCCGTCACGGGCGCGGCGAAACAATGGCAGGCGCAGGGCAAAGGCGCGAAGGCCGCGGCCCGACAGGACATTGGACACTTCGCGGGCAACGAAATCGTGCTGGCTGAGCACAACTATGTGGGACATTTCAAACATGGCGTATCTCTTCGTGGAGGGTACGCCTTTCAGTTCCTCTTCGCGCCCCAAGTGGGGAAGCCGGGCCGGCCTTCAACCCGTGCGGGACGAAAGTTTCAGCCGTCGCGGTGGGCGGCGAGGAGGAATTCGACATTGCCTTCCGGGCCGGTGATCGGGCTTTGCACCAGCCCTTCCACCGTCCAGCCGCGCGAGGCGACCCACTCGGCGGCGGCGGCGCAGACGCGTTCGTGGACGGCGGAGTCGCGGACCACCCCGCCCTTGCCGATCTCGCCGCGCTCCGCCTCGAACTGCGGTTTGACGAGCGCGAGCAGGCGGCCGCCTGGACGGGCGAAATCGAGGGCGGTGTCGAGCACCTTGGCAAGGCCGATAAAGCTTGCATCGCAGACGACGATATCCACCGGTTCGGTGACGATCTCGTCGGTGAGGTAACGGGCATTGGTCTGCTCGTGCACCACCACGCGCGGATCCTGCCGGAGCTTCCAGGCGAGCTGGTTGGTGCCGACATCGATCGCGAAAACCTTGCCCGCGCCCGCCTGCAGCAGCACGTCGGTGAACCCCCCGGTCGAGGAGCCGACATCAAGCGCCACGGCACCGCTCAGGTCCCAGCCGAAATGCTCCAGCGCATGGGCAAGCTTGATCCCGCCCCGCGACACCCACGGATGCTCCTTGCCCCGAACCTCCAGCGGCGCCTCGGGCGCGAGCGGCTGGGCGGCCTTGTCGATCTTGCGCTCGCCGGAAAAGACCAGCCCGGCCATGATAAGCGCCTGCGCCTTGG
Source organism: Allosphingosinicella sp. (assembly GCA_036399755.1). GTDB lineage: Bacteria > Pseudomonadota > Alphaproteobacteria > Sphingomonadales > Sphingomonadaceae > Allosphingosinicella. The sequence continues at coordinate 4,881 of DASWMM010000187.1, read as the reverse complement.
CGCGGCTCTCGGCGAGGCCCCGGTCGACGAGAAGCTGGTCCGCGCGGTGCTTAGCCATTTTCGGAGGCCGCATTCTGCGCCGAGGCAGATTGGTTCACGCGAAGACGCGAAGATCCGACGTCGGTGTGGTTGTTGACGATGCGCCTGATGCCTTCCCGCAGCGTGGCTCCACCGAAGTTCAGAAGAACGCCAAGGGGCCGTCCCGTCAGCCGGAGGTAGGTGAGCACCTGCTTGCCGTGCACCGGCATCAGGCGTTCCACGGATTTGATTTCGACGATCAGCTGCTCGTCGATCACGAGATCGGCGCGGAATGCTTCCGCGAAGGCCAGCCCCTCGAATTCGATGCTGATCGGCACTTGCCGATCAACCTTCAGGCCGAGCCTGATAAGCCTTGCTGCGAGGACTGCTTCGTAAACCGACTCCAACAGGCCGGGTCCTAAGTCCTGATGGGTCTTGAGAGCGCAATCGATCGTCAGCCGGGCAAGCTCCTCAATGTCCGCCATAATGATCCTTCGCGTTCTTCGCGCTTCTTCGCGCCTTCGCGTGAAACATAGCGGAGCCGATGCAAGGCGCGAAGGCGCCAGGAAAGGCGCTAAGCGCGGGCGCCCTCGACGACGCCGGCGCTGTTGTGGCGGAGGGCTTTGAGGACCGTGTCGACGATGCCCGCCGCGTCCAGGCCGGCTTGTTCGATCTGCTTTTCGGGCTTGTCGTGGTCCTGGAAGGTGTCGGGGAGGCGCAGGGTGCGGAGTTTGAGGCCGGCGTCGATCAGGCCCTGGTCGGAGGCCATGGTGAGGACGTGGGCGCCGAGGCCGCCGATTGCGGCTTCCTCCACCGTCACAGCCACTTCGTGGCTGGTGAGGAGTCGGCGGATCAGGTCTTCGTCCAAAGGCTTGGCGAAGCGGAGGTCGGCGACGGTGGTGGAAAGGCCGCGCGCTTCGAGGATGTCGGCGGCTTTCAGTGCCTCCTCCAAGCGGGTGCCGAGCGACAGGATGGCAACCTTCTTGCCGTCCTTCACCACCCGGCCCTTGCCGATCTCAAGCCGCTGCGGGACTTGCGGAAGAGTCAGACCGAGGCCGTTGCCACGCGGGTACCGCACTGCCGAGGGACCGCTGTCGTGCAGCGCCATCGTGTGGACCATGTGCACCAGCTCAACCTCGTCGGCCGCCGCCATCACGACCATGTTGGGCAGGGTGCACAGGTAAGCAAGGTCGAAGCTTCCGGCGTGGGTCGCGCCGTCGGCGCCGACCAGGCCGGCGCGGTCCATGGCGAAGCGCACCGGCAGGTTCTGGAGGGCGACGTCGTGCACCACCTGATCGTAGGCGCGCTGCAGGAAAGTCGAATAGATGGCGACGAACGGCCGAATGCCCTGCGCGGCAAGGCCCGCGGCGAAGGTCACCGCATGCTGCTCCGCAATGCCGACGTCGAAGGTGCGCTCCGGGAATTTGGCCTGGAACTTGTCGAGCCCGGTGCCGGACGGCATTGCGGCGGTGATCGCGACCACCTTTTCGTCCCGCTCCGCCTCGCCGATCAGGGCGGTGGCGAACACGCCGGTGTAACTGGGTGGCCCGGCGGGCGCCTTGGCCTGCTCGCCCGATATCACGTCAAACTTCTGGACGCCGTGATATTTGTCGGCGGCGGCTTCGGCGGGGCCGTAGCCCTTGCCCTTCTTGGTAACGACGTGGACCAGCATCGGCCCTTCATCGGCGTCGCGGACATTCTCGAGGATCTGGACGAGCTGGTCGATATTGTGGCCGTCGACCGGGCCGACATAATAAAAGCCGAGCTCTTCGAACAACGTACCGCCGGTGACCCAGCCGCGGGTGAACTCGTCCGCTTTGCGGGCGGCGCGGTGAAGCGGATCCGGCAAGCGGCGGGCGACGCGGCGGGCGAAATCGCGCAGGCCGAGGAACGGGCTGGAGGAGACGAGGCGCGCGAGGTAGGCGGAAAGCCCACCGACCGGCGGCGCGATCGACATGTCGTTGTCGTTGAGGATGACGATCAGGCGGTTGCCGGCGGCTTCGGCGTTGTTCATCGCCTCATAGGCCATGCCGGCGGACATGGCGCCGTCGCCGATCACCGCGATGGCACGGCCCGGTTGGGCGGCGAGCTTGTTGGCAATCGCAAAACCAAGGGCCGCCGAGATCGAGGTTGAGCTGTGGGCGGCGCCGAACGGATCGTATTCGCTCTCGCTGCGCCGGGTGAAGCCGGACAGGCCGCCGCCCTGGCGCAAGGTGCGGATACGGTCGCGGCGGCCGGTGAGGATCTTGTGCGGATAGGCCTGGTGGCCGACGTCCCAGATCAGCCGATCGCGCGGGGTTTCGAAGACGTAGTGGATCGCGGTGGTGAGCTCCACCACGCCAAGGCCCGCGCCGAGGTGCCCGCCGGTCACCGACACGGCCGAAATCATCTCCTCGCGCAGCTCGTCGGCGAGCTGGCGAAGCTGCTCCGGCCGGAGCTGGCGCAGCTCCACGGGCGTCGGCACCGTGTCAAGCAAGGGCGTGTTGGGGCGGTCGTTCATTCGTCCAGGGGCCTGTTATCGCAGCCGTCCGCCTAGCCCAAAGCGGCGGCGGTGTCGAATGAGGAAAAGGTCCATGTCCGGTGCACGGAGTGTGGCGAGGCCTGGAACACGCAGCTTCTTTTCGTCACCCCCGCGAAAGTGGGGGTGACGCCTGGGCAGTGCCTCGCAAGAGGGGAAGGAGAAGAAGCGGGATTCCCGCTTTCGCGGGAATGACGGCGGGCGGACGTGAGCTGCCCTCAGGCCTCGTTGCATTCCGTGCAGGTACCGCGGACTTCGATCACCGGGCGCTGGGGAGAAAAGCCGGCCTGCTTGGCGGCGTCGCGCACGCCGCCGGACAGCTTGTCGTTGTCCAGGTGGGTGGTGTTGCCGCAGGTGTCGCAGATCAGGAAGATGCAGTCGTGCAGGCAATCAGGATGATCGTTGGCCACATACGCGTTGGCGCTCTCGACGCGGCGGGCGAGGTTCGACCCCACGAACAGGTCGAGGATTCGGTAGACGCTGTTGGCGGCGACGCGGCGGCCCTGGTCCTTGGAAACCTTGTCGGCGATGTCGTAGGCGGACGCGGGGTTGTCGAAGCTGGCCAATGCTTCGAACACCGCGGCGCGCATCTGCGTCCACTGCTCGCCGGAGCGTTCCATGGTCGTCTGGGCGACAGACATCAGCGAGTCGCCTTCGTGGCTATGATGATGATGCGGGCCGGCCATACAGCCTAGGTAAGGCTTCGCTCCCCCTGCGGCAAGGTCAGGCGGCGCGGCGCGAACACGTCCGCGCCGGAACGGATCAGATCACCGCCCGGCGGTTGAGATCGTGGCCGAGCGCGAGGATAAGGACACCAACCACGGTGTAGACCGTGCTCCATCCGCCATGTTCGAGCATCATCGATCCGCCCATCACGCCGAGGCCGAGGCCGCCGACGGCGGACGGCATCATGAAGCCGTGCTCAAGAATGCCGCGGCCGAGCGCCAGGGTGCCGAGCAGGATGGCGAGGACCAGGCCGACTTCGTGGACGATGGGATCGAGAAGCAGTCCGCCGGCCGACGCCATGATGGCGACAAAGATCGCACTGGCCAGGCAATGAACGAGACACAGTCCGGAGAGGGCAATGCCCACCCGGTCAATCGTTCCGCTCCGCGCCGCATTGGCGAACATCGACTTACACACTCCCTTGGTGACGCACTGTATAAGGACGTTCCGGTAAAGATACAACATTACATGTGCGGAAAAGTTGCGCCCGAAATCCGCGCGCCCCATATGCGCGGCCATGGCCACCATCGCTGCCGCTCCCCTCTCCCAGACCCGTCCGAACAGCCTGTCCAACTGGCTGTTCGCGGTTGCCGCGCTTGTGCTGCTGATGATCGTCGTCGGCGGCATCACGCGGCTTACCGAATCGGGCCTGTCGATCACGCGGTGGGAGCCGATCCGGGGCACCCTCCCGCCGCTCGGCGAGGCAGCGTGGCGCGACGCCTTCGACCTGTACCGGCAGAGCCCGCAATATCAAAAGGTGAACACGGGGATGACCCTCTCCGAGTTCAAGAACATCTATTTCTGGGAGTATATCCACCGGCTGCTCGGACGGGTCATCGGCCTCGCCTTCGCGCTGCCGCTGCTGTGGTTCGCGGTGAAGCGCGCCATTCCGCGGGGCTATGGCTGGAAGCTTGTCGCCTTGCTTGCCTTGGGCGGGACGCAGGGCGCGATCGGCTGGTGGATGGTGGCATCGGGCCTGATCGACCGGCCGGAGGTGAGCCACATCCGGCTTGCCGTCCACCTCCTCACCGCCTTTACCATCTTCGGCGCGCTGCTCTGGGTGGCGATGGACCTCAGGCAGCTTGGCCGCGACGAGGGTGCTCGGCCGGCGCGGATGCCGACGCTTGCGATCTGGGTGCTGTCGCTGCTGGCGCTGCAATTCCTGTTCGGCGCGTATGTGGCCGGGCTCGAAGCCGGCTATGCCTATTCGAGCTGGCCGAAGATGGGGGGCGAGTGGTTCCCGTCGGGCGTGCCGATGCTGGAGCCTTACCTGCGCAACTATGTCGACAACCCGATCGTGGTGCAGTTCGTCCACCGCTGGCTTGCCTTCGTGTTCGCCGCCGCGGCCTTTCTGCTGGCGCGCAAGGCGTGGAAGGAGGGTCGCCCGATCGAAGGCGCGGTGCTGATCCTGACCGTGCTCACCCAGGTCCTGCTCGGCATCTCCACCCTCTTGTCGGGCGTCGACATCCACATCGCCGCAAGCCACCAGGGCATGGCCGCCCTGGTCCTCGCCGCCGTACTGGTGACCGCGCACAGGCTGGGTGAGCGGCGGATGCAAGGAACCTTGTAAAGCCGGCGGTATCATTTTACCTTCCGTCAAACCCGCCTTTTCCTTGACT
>DASWMM010000186.1:0-1759 GCA_036399755.1 Allosphingosinicella sp. | reverse complement strand
CGGCCGCCCGGCGGACGCGGCGCGGATGTACGACCGCTATGCTCGCGCCGCCAAGTCGCCGCAGACCCGCGCCAAGGGCTTCTACTGGGCCGCCCGCGCCGCCCATGGCGCCGGCCAGGTCGCGCAGTCCAACACCTGGCTGGAACAGGCGGCATCGAGCCCCGACCAGTTCTATGGCCAGCTTTCGCTGGAGCGCCTCAACCGCCGGGTGATCGCGCCGACGGCGACGTCCCTGCCGATCAGCGCGTCCGAGCGCGCCGCCTTCAACGCCCGCCCGCTCGTGGAAGCGACTCGCGCGTTGGGTGAGATGGGCCGGTGGAGCGACCAGTCCCTGTTCGTCCGCGCCGTTGCCGAGGATGTCGAAAACGACCGCGAGCGGCTGCTTGCGGCGGAGCTCGGCCGGTCGATCGCCCGGCCCGATCTCGGCGTCTGGGTGGCGCGGGAGGCGCGCAACCAGGGTGCGACCTTCTATCACCCGCTTGGCTTCCCCGAAGTGCAGCTCCCCGCCTCCTACCAGCAGAACTACGCGCTCGCCCACGGCATCACCCGCCAGGAAAGCTCGTTCGACCGGGCGGCGATGAGCCATGTCGGCGCGCGCGGCCTGATGCAGCTCATGCCCGCCACCGCGCGTGAGCAGGCGGGCAAGTCTGGCCTTCCCTACGATCTCGGGCGGCTGACTTCGGATCCATCGTACAACGTCATGCTGGGTAGCGCCTACTTCCAGCGCCTGCTCGAGCAATGGGGCGGAAGCGCGCCGCTCGCCATCGCAAGCTACAATGCGGGCGCCGGCAACGTCCGCAAGTGGGTGCGCGACAATGGCGACCCGCGCGGCGGCACTGACATCGTCCGGTGGATCGAGGACATCCCCTTTTCCGAGACGCGCAACTACGTGCAGCGGGTGCTTGAGAATGCGGTGGTCTACGACGCCATGCGCGCCCAGCGTACGGGCCAGACGAGCGGCAACCGGCTGAGCTTCTACCTGGGCAAAGCGGGGCCGGGCTGATCCCGGAAGGCGCACACGCCTCCTCCCCGCCGTCATGCCGGACTTGATCCGGCATCCACCTTCTTCTTGCGGCGTGCGGAAGGTAGAAGGTGGACCCCGGATCAAGTCCGGGGTGACGTGGTGGGACTAGACACACGCCGCACCTTGCATGACGAATGTCCCAATGATCGACCGCCCGAACCACATCACCCCTGCCGGATACCGCGCGTTGCGCGAGGAATATGAGGCCCTGTTCGGAGTCGAACGCCCGCAGGTGGTGGAAACGATCAGCTGGGCGGCTGGCAATGGCGATCGCTCCGAGAACGGCGACTACATCTACGGCCGCAAGCGCCTGCGCGAGATCGACCGGCGGATCGGCTGGCTGTCCAAGCGGATGAAGAACGCCGTGGTGGTCGATCCCACCAAGCAGCCGGAGCGCGGCAAGGTTTATTTCGGCGCCACCGTCACCCTGGTCGACGAAGACGACAACCAGCGGGTCGTCACCCTGGTCGGCGAGGACGAGACCGATCCGACCCACGGCCGCATCGCCTGGACCTCCCCCATCGGCCGCGCGATCAAGGGCGCGGCTGTGGGCGACCTGCGCCGGATCACCCTGCCGGGCGGTGAGAAGGAATGGGAGATCGCCGCAATCGCCTATCCCGCCTGAAAGCCCCTCCCCTTCAGGGGAAAGGTTTGGGAGGGGCTTTTCGGCCCAAAACCGTGGTGTCCGGGGAATCCCGGACATTCCCCTCCCCAACCCCTCCCCTGAAGGGGAGG
>DASWMM010000185.1:0-7277 GCA_036399755.1 Allosphingosinicella sp. | reverse complement strand
GGACAAGGCGGCGTACCCCGTTCTCCTCTCCAACGGTGATCCGATTGCGCAAGGAGAAGCGGACGGCGGCCGCCACTGGGCCGAATGGCACGATCCCTTCCCCAAGCCCTGCTACCTGTTCGCGCTCGTTGCCGGCGATCTGGTCGCCAACCGTGACCGCTTCACCACCCGCTCAGGCCGCGAAGTCGCACTCGGCATCTGGGTGCGCGAGGCGGACCTGCCCAAAACCCAGCACGCCATGGACGCGCTCAAGGCGTCGATGAAGTGGGACGAGGACGCCTATGGCCGCGAGTACGACCTCGCCGTGTTCAACATCGTCGCGGTTGCCGATTTCAACTTCGGCGCGATGGAGAATAAGGGCCTCAACATCTTCAACTCGCGCTACATCCTGGCCGACGCCGAAACCGCCACCGACGGCGATTTCGACGCGGTGGCCGGCGTCGTCGCCCACGAATATTTCCACAATTGGTCCGGCAACCGGATCACCTGCCGCGACTGGTTCCAGTTGTCGCTGAAGGAAGGCTTCACCGTCTTTCGCGACCAGCAATTCTCCTCGTTCATGGGCTCGGAAGCGGTGAAGCGGATCGAGGACGTGCGCATTCTGCGCGCCGCCCAGTTCCCGGAGGATGGCGGCCCGCTCGCCCACCCGGTGCGGCCGGAAAGCTATATCGAGATTTCGAACTTCTACACGGCGACCGTCTACAACAAGGGCGCCGAGCTGATCCGCATGATGCACACCATGCTGGGCGCCGAGCGCTTCCGTGCCGGCACCGATTTGTATTTCGAGCGCCACGATGGCGAGGCCGCGACCTGCGAGGATTTCGTCCGCTCGATGGAGGAAGGCGGGGGGATCGACCTGACGCGCTTTCGGCTTTGGTACGCCCAGGCCGGCACGCCCCGAGTCACCGCCGCGCTTGCTCATGAAGGCGGCCGCGCCCTGCTGCATTTGACCCAAAAGGTGCCCGCCACCCCCGGTCAGCCTGAAAAGCAGCCGATGCCGATCCCGCTGCGCCTCGCCCTGTTCGACGAACGCTCCGGCGCCAAACTGGAGGAGCGGCTGGTGCTGCTCGACGAGCGGGAGGCGGAGATCGCCTTCGAAGCCGTTGCCGAACGCCCGATCCTGTCGATCAATCGCGGCTTCTCCGCCCCGGTGATCCTCGAGACCGACCGAAGCGTCGCCGACCTCGCCTTTCTCTCGGCGCACGACGACGATCCTTTCGCCCGCTACGAGGCGACCCAGCAGCTCATGCTGAACACGCTCATCGAAGCGGTCGCCGGCAACGCGCCCGATCACCAGGCAGTGGTCGAAGCGGTGCGCGAGACGCTGGCCGACGAAGCGCTCGACCCCGCCTTTGTCGCCGAGGCCGTGCTCCTCCCCAGCGAGGCATTCCTTGGCGATCACATGCTGGTGGTCGATCCCGAAGCGATCCGCGCCGCCCGCGACGCCCTTCGCCGCCGCCTCGCCGAGGCGCTGGAGCCGCAATGGCGCGCCGCCTACTTCGCCAACGCCGCCAATCGCTTCGAATATTCGCCCGCCGCTAAGGGCGCCCGCCGCCTGCGCACCGTCGCCCTCAACTACCTGATGGCGGCGGATGCCCCCGATGCACCGGCCCTCGCCATGCGCCAGTACGAAGACGCCGACAACATGACCGATCGGCAGGGTGCGCTCGGTGCCCTCGCCAATTCGGATGCGCCCGAGCGGCAGGCCGCGCTTGCGGCATTCTACGAACGCTATCGCGGCGACGCGCTGGTTCTCGACAAATGGTTCACCGTCCAGGCCGTCTCCACCCGCGAGGACGCGCTGGAGCAGGTCGAGGCGCTTGCGGCGCATCCCGATTTCACCCTCACCAACCCGAACCGGATGCGGGCGCTGGTCGGCGCCTTCGCCTCCAACCAGCGCGCCTTTCACGACCCGTCCGGCCGCGGCTACCGGTTCCTGGCCGACACCATCCTCAAGGTGGATAGCTTGAACCCGCAGACCGCCGCCCGCCTGGTTCCCGCGCTCGGCCGCTGGCGCCGCTTCGACGAGGCCCGGCAAGCGCTGATGCGCGCCGAGCTCGAGCGCATCGCCGCCACGCCGGGCCTTTCCAAGGACGTGCTGGAACAGGCGTCGAAAAGCCTCGCCCCCTGACCCGCCTCAGTCGGCGGGGTTGTACTTCTTCAGGAAGGCTTCGAGCCGGTCGAAATAATCCTTCTTGTTGACCGGATCGGTGAGCCCGTGGCCCTCGCCGGCGTAGACCTTGTATTCGTGCGGCTTGCCGGCCTTGGCCAAGGCCGCGGCGTAGAGCGACGACTGCTTCAACGGCACGCGCTGGTCGTCGTCACCATGGGTGATCAGAACCGGCACCTTGAGGTCGGCCACCCGCTCGATCGGCGAGATGTTGGCAAGCTTGAACCGTTCGTCGCCGCGCACCCGGTCGCGAAACTCCCGTGCCTTGCTTGCGCTTGCAAAGAAGCTGCGCGAATATTTGAGCTGCCGCTGCAGGTCGCTCACCCCCGCGAAGCTCGCCGCGCAGCGATAGCGTTCGGGATTGCGGGACGCGCCCCACATCGCCGCATAGCCGCCATAGGAACCGCCGACGATGCAGACGCGCTTGGCGTCGACGATGCCATCCTTGACCAGCCAGTCCATGCCGTCGTCGAGATCGTCCTGCATGGCCCGGCCCCACTGGCCCGTGCCCTTGTCCTCGAAGCTCTGGCCGTAGCTGCCCGAGCCGCGGTAGTTGGGCTGGAGCACCGCATAGCCGCGATTGGCGAGAAGCTGCACTTCCGAATCATAGTCGCCGGCGTCGCGTATTCCATAGGGGCCGCCGTGCGGCAGGACGATCAGCGGCAGGTCCTTGGCGGCGGCACGCCCGGGCGGAAGCGTCAGATAGCCCTGGATGGTGAGCCCGTCGCGCGCCTTGTAGGAAACCGGTTTGGACGCGGCGAGGGTGTACGGCTTCATCGCTTCGTTGATCGTCGCGAGCCGCTTCATTTTTCCGCTTTCAGGCTGGAAATAATAATAAGTGCCGGGGTGGCTGGCGCTGGTGACCAGCACCAGCATCGAACTTTTGTCGCGGCTGCTTGCGACGATCCACGCCTCGCGTCCCGCCACGGACTTGTCGATGGCGGCCTGCACCTCCTTCATCGCCGGATCGAACCAGTGCACCCGGTCGCGCACATCGCTGAAGAAGGCTGCGTCCACCGTCTTGCCGTCCCGCGCGGGGAGAAAGCTTCTTACGTCGTTCGCGGGTGCGGCGAAGACCAGCTCGCCCTTGGTAAGCGTCGCGAAGTCGAACGCGTAGAGGGCGTCCCGGCCCCCCGCGCCTTCCGAGATGACATAGCCCCGGTCGCTGTCCGGCGCGAAGTGCAGGTCGCCGAGCGGCACGTTGTCGCCGCGCGAGTTGTTGACGCTGCGGAAGCTGCCGCCCGGGGAGCGGTAGATCATCGACCATTTGTCGTGGACGCGTTGGTAGCCGATTCCGGCCCGCACCACGCCCGTGCTGTCCGCATACCAGCCGGCAATACCCTCCCGCGGCATGACAACTTCCTTCATGCCGTTGTCCGCGAGATTCACCCTGTAGACCGAGGGCCACTCATAAACCGTCTTCTGGATGGACAGCAGCAACCATGCGCCGTCCGGATCGACATAGAGGATGTCGTCGCCCTTCAGGCCCTGTTCGCGCTTGCCGACAAATTCCGCTTTTCCGGTTGCAACGTCGTAGACGACGAGGCGGGTCATGTAGGCATCTTCGGCGAAATACACGGTGTTCTTGCCGAGGCTGATCAACACCTTGTTGTCGCCGGCCCAGGAATAAGACGCGATCTCGAAGCCCTTCGGCAGGGCGAACATGCGCGACTCTCCGGTTTCCACGAAAACCAGGCCGAGGCTCGCCTTGCCGGTGCCGCCCAGCATCGCCAGCAGCTTGCGCCCGTCCGGCGACAGGCGCGGCCCCGAGACGAGGGGCGCCTTGGCGAACACTTCGGTGGGAATGAGCTGGGGCGCGGCCTGCGCCGCCGCCTTTTCGCCGCCCTGCGCGAGCGCTGCACCGGGGGCGCAAAGCCCCGCCGCCGCAACCGCGGCAAACCACATCTTCATTCAAAAGCCCCCTTGCCAAGTCCCTGAAGCTTAACGCCAAACCAGCGGAAGCCAAGCGGTAAAGGCTAAACCAGGCGAAGCGCGTTCAGTGCGACGATCAGCCCGGCCATCAGAAACAGCATTCCGCCGCCGATTCTGATCACCTTGATCGGCACCGCGGCCTTGAGCTTCGGCCCCAGCAAGACTGCCGGGACGCTCGCCGCCATTACTCCGGCCGCCGCGCCGAAGGCGGGGAGAAGCATCGAATCGGATCGGGCGGCGAGCGCGAAGGTGATGAACTGGGTGCGGTCGCCGAACTCGGCAAGAAAGACGCCGAGCGCGGCGGCGAAGGCCGCCGGCCCGGCAAGGGTTGCCGCATAATCAGGCGTCTTGCGGGCGAGGAAGGCGGACGCGCCGGCGAAGGTCAAGGCGACGCCGAGCAGCAGCGACAGCGCCCGCAAGGTGACGGTGCCGTGGACCAGCGTTCCCGCAAAGCCGGCGAAGAGCCCGCTCGCCAGTGCTCCGATGGCGACGCCGATCAGCAGGGGCCCGGTACGGCCGTAGCGCACCGCGAGCGCGAGGATGACGAGCTGGGTCTTGTCGCCCCACTCCGCCAAGGCGGCGGCGATAAAGGCGGGAAGGAGTGCTTCCAATGGGCGGCCCTACAGCCGCACGGACACGGAGGCGAGCAGCGCCTGGCTTGCCGCTTCGTCTAATCGGCCGCAGCCGATCGCATCGCCGAGCCGGGTGAGATACAGCGCCGTCGGGCAGCGGCGCAGGTCGCGGCCGCTTTCCCCAACCGCCCGCTTGAGCGCTTCGGTGACCCGCACCACGGGGGTGAGGCCGTACGCGGCGGCGAGCGACCGCATGCCCTCCACCTGGACGGCAAAGGCGGCGGCCGAAAGCCGGGTGCCGGTTTGCTGCAAGGCCTCGAGCCGGTCGCACAGTTCGCCCCTGACCAGCATCATCGCGTCTTCGCCGTGGTGCATTGCCGCCTCCCGCCTGTGTGGCTGTGGGAAGCATGGGCGCTTATGGTTACCGAACGGTTAAAGCCGCCGCGCTTGACATGCCCGTCCGCACACGGCAGAGGCCCCGGTCAGGGAAGCGGCGCTAAACGGCCGCTTTTTTTCATTCAATTTCCATTCGAGAGGCTGTCATGGCCAAGCCGACTACCGTCAAGATCAAGCTCGTCAGCAGCGCCGACACCGGCTTCTTCTACGTGACGAAAAAGAACCCGCGGAACATCACCGAGAAGATGACCTTCCGGAAATATGATCCGGTCGTCCGCAAGCACGTGGACTTCAAGGAAGCCAAGATCAAATAAGCCGCGGGGGGCCATCGCCCCCATGCGCTTGATCATCCGGCAGGCGGGGGTCCCCATCGGGATTCTCCGCCTGATCCACGTTGGGGGCAGGTGATGGGGGCTCGGGCTGGTTCGGCTGCTCAGCTGCGCCGGCTTCTTCGACCTGCTCCGCTTGCTCCGAATCCTCGCGGTCGACAGGCGCGTCTGCCCGCTCCTCCTCCGCTGCAGCCGCTTCCTCCTCGGCCCGCTCCGCCGCGGCTTCCAGCAGCGCGCGCACCGATCCAATGAACTTCATCAGCGAAATCGGCTTGGACACATAGCCCTCGGCCCCCGCGTCGCGAATCCGCTCCTCGTCGCCCTTGGCCGCATAAGCGGTCACCGCCATGATCGGCATGCGCCTGAGCTCGGCGTCGCCCTTCAATTGCTCGATCAGCTCCAGGCCGCTGATATAGGGCATCTGGATGTCCATCACGATCAGGTCCGGCTGGAAGCTTCGGGCGCGTTCCACCGCCTCGCGGCCGTCGCGCACCGGCTCGGCCACGTAGCCGTGCGCGCGCAGCAGGTCGCAGAACAGTTTCAGATTGAGCTCGTTGTCCTCGACAACCAGGATTTTTTGTCCCACGCGCCACTCTCTAGGCGATGACGATTCCCGACACAAACGATCCCGAAGCGCTTGCGCTCTCCGCCCTCGGCTGGGCCCTGTCCGATCAGCCGCGGGCCGAGCGGCTGCTTGCGCTCACCGGCCTCACGCCGCAGGACCTGCGCGCCCGCCTCGGCGAGCGTAGCGTGCTTGCCGCGATCCTCGGCTTCCTCGAATCGCACGAGCCGGATCTCCTCGCCTGCGCCGACGAACTCGGCGTCTCGCCCACCGCCCTGGTAAACGCCCGCGCGAGGCTGGAACGGTGAGCGGCCGCCCACTGCTCGTCACCGACTGCGACGAAGTGCTGCTCCACATGGTCTCGCATTTCGCCGAATGGCTGGGCGAAGCGCATGCCTTGAGCTTCGACCTCTCCGCACCCGGCTTTCGCGACGCGATTCGCGACTCCGCCGGCCAGCCGGTCGGCGAGGAGCGTGTCTGGCCGCTGCTCGACGGCTTCTTCGACACGGAAATGCACCGCCAGAACATCGTCCCCGGCGCCGCCGAGGCGCTGGCGGCGATCGGCGAAGGCGCGGACATCGTCATCCTGACCAATATCGGCGACGACTATCAGGCGGGCCGCGTCGAGCAGCTCGGCCGCTTCGAAATTCACCACCGCGTGCTGTGCAACCGCGGCGGCAAGGGACCGCCGCTCGCCGAACTGGTGGAAGCGATGAAGCCGAGCGTCACCGTCTTCGTCGACGATCTTGCCGTCCACCACCACTCGGTGGCGAAACACGCGCCGGAGGTCTGGCGCCTGCACATGATTGCCGAGCCGCGCCTCGCCGCCCACATGCCGCCCTCGCCCCACGCCCACGCCCGAATCGACGACTGGGCCGAGGCCACCCACTGGATCCAGGCCCGCTTTGCCGAGGGTCCCGCACCGAGCATCAAGGAGCCCGCATGACCGGAACCATCCTCATCACCGGCGCCACCGCCGGCATCGGCGCCGCTGCAGCCCGCCGCTTCGCCAAGGGCGGCTTCAGGATCGTCGCCACGGGTCGGCGCCAGGAACGCCTCGACGCGCTGGTTGCCGAACTGGGTGCCGACATCGTTCACCCCGTCCAACTCGATGTCCGCGACGAAGCCGAAATGGAGGCCGCCCTCACGGCGCTCCCCGAATCCTTCAGCAACATCGACGTTCTGCTCAACAATGCCGGGCTCGCCATCGGATCCGGCCCGGCGCAGGAAGGCGACATGGCCGCCTGGCGCACGGTGATCGACACCAACGTCACCGCTCTGGTTTCGGTCACGAGGCTGCTCCTCCCCCGCCTGAT
>DASWMM010000184.1:0-2946 GCA_036399755.1 Allosphingosinicella sp. | reverse complement strand
CGGGCGTCGGTCTCGGCCATCGGAACGTGTCTCGCCTCGAAATGTTTGGCGCTGCGGAGCGAAAGACATGGCAGACTTCGTCGCCGAGCGCGAGAAGATGGTGGAGCGGCAGATCGCCGCGCGCGGCATCGCCGATCCACGCATCCTCCAGGCTTTCCGCGCCGTGCCGCGCGAGGAATTCGTGCCCGACGGCGCGCGGGAGCGCGCTTACGCGGACAATCCGCTGCCGATCGAGGAGGGGCAGACGATCTCGCAGCCCTGGGTTGTCGCCACCATGATCGAGGCGGCCGAGCTGGAGCCGATGGACGTGGTGCTCGAGGTTGGCGCCGGCTCCGGCTATGCGGCGGCCGTGATCGCGCAGCTGGTGGACGAAGTGATCGCCATCGAGCGCCACCTCCCGCTTGCCAAGCTCGCCGGCGAGCGGATGGAGCGGTTCGGTTATGACAACGTCTCGATCTACGAAGGCGACGGCACGCGCGGGTTCGAGGACAAGGGGCCGTTCGACGCGATCATCGTCTCCGCGGCCGGAAGCCATGTGCCCGACGCGCTGCTCGAGCAGCTCCAGCTCGGCGGCCGGCTGGTGATGCCGGTGGGCGAGCCCGACGCAGTGCAGACCCTGCTCAAGATCACCCGCACGGGCGACGACGAATATGAGCAGGAGGAAGTCGGCGAGGTGCGCTTCGTTCCCCTGATCGGCGCCCATGGCTGGACGGAAACGGGCGAGCGCGCCGACCCGCGCACCCCAGCCGAGCTGATCCGCGAGGCCGCCGAGCCGCTGCCCGACATCGAGGACCCTGCCTTCGGCGACTGGTTCGACCGTTTCGCCGATGCGCGGGTGGTGCTGCTCGGCGAGGCAAGCCACGGCACCAGCGAATTCTACCGCGCCCGCGCCGCCATCACCCAGCGCCTGATCGCCGAGCACGGCTTCAACATCGTCGCGGTGGAGGCGGACTGGCCCGACGCGGCAAGCATCGACCGCTACGTCCGCCACCGCCCGCGCCGCGACGGCGACGAGGAAGAGCCTTTCCAGCGCTTCCCCACCTGGATGTGGCGCAACCACGAAGTCGATGCGTTCGTGCGCTGGCTGCGCCGCCACAATGAGGGCCGCGAGCTTGGCGACATGGCCGGCTTTTACGGTCTCGACCTGTACAACCTCTCGGGCTCGATTCGCGCGGTGATCGACTTTCTGGACGAGGCCGATCCCGAAGCCGCGAAGCTCGCCCGCGAGCGCTACGGCTGCCTTCAGCCTTGGCGCGAAAATCCCGCCGCTTACGGCCGCATGGCCCTTACCGAAGGCTATGGCCGCTGCGAAGTCGGCGCTGTGCAGATGCTCAAGGAGTTGATGGGGCGGCGCATGGATTGCATGGGCGATGAGTGCGAGGACTGGCTCGACGCCGCCGCCAACGCCCGCCTGATCCGCAACGCCGAGCAATATTATCGCGCCATGTACCAGGGCTCGGCGGAGAGCTGGAATCTGCGCGACACCCACATGTTCGAAACGCTCTGCCAGCTTCTCGAGGCGAAGGGACCCAGCTCCAAAGCGGTCGTCTGGGCGCACAACAGCCACATCGGCAATGCCGCCTTCACCGAAATGGGCCGGGTCCGCGAGGAGCTGAATATCGGCCAGCTCACCAAGGAAAAGTTCGGCGATTCGGCCCGCCTGATCGGCTTCGGCACGCATACCGGCACGGTCGCGGCGGCGGACAATTGGGACGAGCCGATGGACGTGATGGACGTCCGCCCTTCGCTCGCCGGCAGCTACGAGCGGCTCTGCCACGACAGCGGCGTGCCGCGCTTCCTTCTCGACCTGCGCAACGGCGTGAACGAGGCCGTGGCCGAAGCACTGGCCGAGCCGCGGCTGGAGCGCTTCATCGGCGTCATCTACCGCCCCCAGACCGAGCGCTGGAGCCATTATGCCGAAGCCACCCTGCCAAAGCAGTACGATGCCTGGGTGTGGTTCGACGAAACGGGTGCAGTGACGCCGCTCCCCGGCGAACAACTCCCCGGCGAGGACGAAACCTACCCGTTCGGGCTGTGAAGTGGGACGGCGGCGGCGCCTGCCGCTGCCGTCCCGAGTGAGCTAAGCCGCGTACGCCCCGCCGGCACCGGCTTCCTTCGGGTCCGGGCCATATTCGTTGGAGCCGCTGGTGCCTTCGAGCACGAAGAAGATCAGCAGCACGATGCCGCCGACGATCGGAAGCAACCCGATCAGCATCCACCAGCCGGAACGATTGGTATCGTGCAGGCGCCGCACGCCGACAGCGATGCTCGGCACGATTATGGCGAGCATAAACAGGAGCGACAGCGGCCCGTACAGGCCACCTACGCTCCCACCGAGGCCAAGCGTGGTTTCCACGACGGTGATCACGATGTTGACGATGATCAACAACAACGTGAACATCCAATATTCCTTGCGCCGCGAACGCCCGCTGAACTCGGCGTAGCGCTTCAACGGCAGTGTCATCCATTCCATGTGTAGTCCCCCTGTTGTCTCCTGAACATCGACGGATGGGAGCTTCGAACAGAATGGAAGGGGAAGCAAGTGCGCGATCGCGTCGGTGCATCCGGCGGGAACCGCCCTTGGACAGGCATCGTTCTGTTCACGGTCAACCGGCGCGCACCTTCGCGCTGCCGGACCGGGTAAAAGGTACACCGACATGGGCGAATTCACCGACAAGCTGAAGGGCGCCGCCAACAAGACCGTGGGCGGCGTGAAGCAGAACAGCAGCGATCCGGAAGTCCGTCAGGACGGCGATGCGCAACGCCTCAAGGGTTCGGGCCAGGAGGTCAAGGGCAAGATCAAGGGCGTGATCAACAAGCTTTAGGCGGCTTTCGCGTAGAACTCAGCGGCCCGACGGGTTTGCGGCAATCAGCGTCTCGGCGGCGGATATTCCAAGGTCCGCTCGCCGGGTAAGCGGCGTTCGTTCTTCGCGCCAGTCGCGCACG
>DASWMM010000183.1:0-2557 GCA_036399755.1 Allosphingosinicella sp. | reverse complement strand
AGCGGCTGGGGATGGAGCTCGTCCATTGGCCGTAGATGCGGCGGTTGGCGGCGTGGAAAATGAAGCACTTGCGGCGCGCCCTTGTGATCGCGACGTAGGCAAGGCGGCGCTCTTCCTCCAGGCTGGCATTGCCGCCTTCATCCAGCGAGCGCTGCGACGGGAACACGCCTTCCTCCCAGCCGGCCAGGAACACGGTGCCGAATTCCAGGCCCTTGGCGGCGTGGATGGTCATGATGGTGACCTTCTCCTCGTCGCGCGCCGCGTCGTTCTCCATGACGAGGCTGACATGCTCCAGGAAGGCGCCGAGGGTTTCATACTCCTCCATCGCGCGGGTAAGCTCGGCGAGGTTTTCCAGCCGCCCGGCGCTTTCCGCCGACCGGTCCGCCTGGAGCATGGCCGTGTAGCCGCTCTCATCGAGCACCAGACGTGCAAGTTCAGCGTGAGGAAGCTCGGATAAACGACTGCGCCACCTTGCAAAGTCGCCGACGAGGTTGCCGAGCGCGCGCCGCGCCTGCGGGGTCAGCTCGTCCGTGTCGAGGATCTGCGCCGCCGCCATCATCAGCGGCACGCCTTGGCCGCGCGCAAGGCTGTGGATCCGCGCCACCGCCTTGTCGCCGAGCCCGCGCTTGGGCGTGTTGACGATCCGCTCGAAGGCCAGATCGTCCGCCGGCTGCGCGATGACGCGCAGGTAGGCGAGGGCGTCCCTGATCTCGGCGCGCTCGTAGAAGCGAAAGCCGCCGACGATCCGATAGGGCAGGCCGATCGCAATGAATCGATCCTCGAACTCGCGGGTCTGGAACTGGGCGCGGACCAGGATCGCGACATCCTCGAGGTGCCCGCCGCCGCGCTGGACCCTCTCGATCTCCTCGCCGACGCGCCGCGCTTCCTCGGGTCCGTCCCAGACGCCGACCACCTGGACCTTCTCGCCCTCGTCATGCTCGGTCCAAAGCGTCTTGCCAAGCCGGCCGCTATTCTGCGCGATCAGGCCCGAGGCGGCGGCGAGGATGTTGGGCGTCGATCGATAATTCTGTTCAAGCCGGATGGTAACCGCGCCGGGGAAGTCCTTCTCGAACCTCAATATGTTCGCCACCTCGGCGCCGCGCCAGGAGTAGATCGACTGGTCGTCGTCGCCGACGCAGCAGATGTTCTTGCGCTCCTGCGCGAGCAGCCGAAGCCACAGATATTGGCTCTGGTTGGTGTCCTGATATTCGTCGACCAGGATATATTTGAAGCGCGTCTGATAGTGTTCCAGCACGTCCCGGTGGGTCTTCAGGATCACCAGCATGTGCAGCAGCAGATCGCCGAAGTCGCAGGCGTTGAGCGCCCTCAGGCGCGCCTGGTAGAGCCCGTACAGTTCGGCGCCTCTGCCGTTGGCATAAGCCTCGCTCTCCGCCGCATCGACCTGCCCGGGCGTCCAGCCGCGGTTCTTCCAGCGGTCGATCAGCGAGGCGAGCAGCCGCGCCGGCCAGCGTTTCTCGTCGAGGTCGTTGGCGGTGATGAGCTGCTTCAGGAGCCGAAGCTGATCATCCGTATCGAGAATAGTGAAGTTGGACTGCAGCCCGACCAGCTCGGCGTGGCGCCGCAACATCTTGGCCGCCACCGAGTGAAAGGTGCCGAGCCACGGCATCCCCTCCACCGCATCGCCGACGATTCGTCCGACCCGCTCCTTCATCTCGCGCGCCGCCTTGTTGGTGAAGGTGACCGAGAGAATTTCGGACGGCCAGGCGCGCCGCGTGGCGATCAGGTGGGCGAGCCGGGCGGTCAGCGCCGCGGTCTTGCCCGTGCCCGCGCCGGCAAGCACCAGCACCGGCCCTTCGGCGGTGAGCACGGCCTGGCGCTGCGGTTCGTTGAGCCCGCGCAGATAGCCGGGCTCGGGAGCATTGGAGAGGGGCTGGTTCACCCTTGAACAGGTAGGGAACGCACCGGCTTGGGGCAATGGTTAAAGGCAGGGGTCAAGGCTGGCGCAACAGCGTGATCTTGGCCTTGCCGTGGGTGCGCTCGGCCTGGAGCTCCAGCCCCGGCGCGGTCACCGTCTCGGCGCGCGAGGTTTCCACGCTGACGAACGCGCCGGTGGCAAGCGGCAGGTTGGGCAGCACCTTGTCGGCCAGGCCGCTGCCGTAGGGTGGATCGAGAAAGACCAGGTCAAGCGGGCGCAGGAAGCGCGCATGCTCCGCCCCGCCGCCGCGCACGTCGCCGTCCGCGCCGAGTTTGAGGAGGTTGGCGCGGATCGCCTCCTGCGCGGCGCGGTCGTTGTCCACGAACGTGCAATTGGCCGCGCCGCGGGAGAGCGCCTCCAGCCCCAGCGCGCCGGAGCCGGCGAAGATGTCGGCGACTTCGAGCCCGTCGAAGCTGCCAAGCCGACTCGCGAGCATGGAGAACAGAGCCTCACGCGTGCGATCGGAGGTAGGACGGGTCGCCTCACCGGTGGGCGCAACGATCGGCCGCCCGCGCCATTTCCCTGCGACTATGCGCATCTCAGTTCCTCCCTGCGCCGAAGGCGTGGGGAGGGGAACCACCCGAAGGGTGGTGGAGGGGTAACTGGCCGCGAGTCCCCAGC
>DASWMM010000182.1:0-3335 GCA_036399755.1 Allosphingosinicella sp. | reverse complement strand
CCGGCAACCACCATCGCGCCACATGCTTAGCCAGATGCTCAAGCACTTCCGCCCCCGTCACCTCCGCCCCCGCCTTGCGCACCACCAGCAGCAAGGGCCGCTCGTCCCACTTCGGATGGTACACCCCCACCGCCGCCGCCTCCGCCACGCCCGGGCACCCAACGGCGGCATTCTCCAGGTCGATCGAGCTGATCCACTCGCCGCCGGACTTGATCACATCCTTGGACCGGTCGGTGATCTGCATCGCGCCGCTGGGGTGCAGGATCGCCACATCGCCGGTGTCGAACCACCCTTCGGCATCCACGCACGGCCCGCCCTGGTCCCCGAAATACTGCTTGATCACCCACGGCCCGCGCGCCTGCAGCCGGCCGGACGCCACGCCGTCGCGCGGCAGGAGGTTGCCCTCGTCATCCACCGTGCGCAGCTCGACTCCGAACGGCACCCTGCCCTGCTTGCAGACATAATCGACCTGCTCTTTGTCGCTCATCCCGTCCCAGTCGGCGAGCGGCGCGCCCGAGGTGCCGAGCGGCGACATTTCGGTCATTCCCCAGGCGTGGCCGACGCGGATGTCCCTGGCCCTGAACCATTCAATCATCGCCCGGGGCGCCGCCGCGCCGCCGATATGGATCAGCGACAGCGGGCCCAGATCCACGTCGCTCGCATCCACATGGTTCATCAGCGCCAGCCACACCGTCGGCACGCCGGCACTGTGCGTTACGCCTTCGTCGCGCATCAGGTCGCACATCACGTTCGGCGTGTAATCGGCTGAAAAGACCATCTTTCCGCCGACCATCGCCGTGGAGAAAGGCAGGCCCCAGGCGGCGGCATGGAACATCGGCACAATGGGCAGCACCACCGCACGCGCCGACAGGTCGAACACGTCCCGGCTGATCTCGGCAAGCCCGTGCAGCAAGGTGGAGCGATGCTCGTAAAGCACTCCCTTCGGATTGCCGGTCGTGCCGCTGGTGTAGCAAAGCATCGCCGGCTCGCGCTCATCGCCTTCCACCCAGCGGTACTCGCCGTCCTCGGCGGCGATCAACTCTTCGAAACCGCCGCCGCCTCCCGCGGGATCGAAGCAGACATAATGCTCGATCGTCGTCCATTGCGATTTCAGCCGTTCGACGATCGGCGCAAAGGCGGCGTCGTAGAACAGCACCCGGTCCTCGGCATGGTTGGCGATGTAGACGAGCTGATCGTCGAACAGCCGCGGGTTGATGGTGTGGATCACGCCGCCCATGCCGATCGCGCCGAACCAGGCGACGACATGGCGGCTGTGGTTCATTCCCAAAGTCGCGACGCGGTCACCCTTGTTGATGCCGAGCCGCTCCAGCGCCTGCGCCAGCTTGCGCGCATCGCGGTGGATGCCCGCCCAGTCGGTTCGGGTAATCGTCCGGTCGGCCCACAGCGAGACCAGTTCGCGCGTGCCGTGCTCGCGCGCCGCATGGTCGAGGATCCGGGGTATCCGGAGCGGCCAATCCTGCATTCCACCGAGCATAATCCCTCCCAAGCGAGAGGTGCAGTCTATGCCGTCAGGAAACCAGCGCAAGTCGCGGCGCGGCGCTTGTCGCAACGGAGAGGTGAACGGCGGTAACGCCCTCCAGCCGCTCGAGCCGCGCGGCAAGCTCCGCATCGAGCTTGAAGTCGCGGCCGAGCACGACATCGGCGCGCCCGCTCTGCACCGGCGCCCGAAGCCGAAGCTCGCCGCTGCCGCCGCGCTCCGATGCAAGCATCTGCGCAAGGCGCGCCAGCACGTGAGGCCCCTCGACCTCGATCTCGAGCTGCAGCCGGGTGCGCTTCGACAAACCCTCAAACGGCTGCACCGCCTTCACGGTCACCCGCGGCGATTCCTCGCCGGGCCGGCGATCGAGCTCCACCGTGAGCAGCGCGCAGGTCCCGTCCTTGGCCGCGTCCTCCACCCGCGCGGCGACATCGTCGTCGAACACGGTGGAGACGAACTGACCCGACGTGTCCGACATCGTCGCCATCAAATAGCGCCGCCCGCGGGCCGAAGTGCGCCAGCGCGCCTCCTCGACCAGCGCCGCCATCACCGCGCCGGATCGCCCACCTTCCGCCGGCGCCGGCATGCTGCCGAGGTCGGCGAAGGTGCGCGCGCCGTGGGCGATCGCGAGGTGCCGGTAACGGTCCACCGGATGCGCGGAGAAATAGAAGCCGAACGCTTCCTTCTCCGCCGCCATGCTTTCCGCCATCGTCCAGGTCGCGACCACCGGCATGCGGATCGGCACCACATTGCTTTCGCCCCCGAACAAGCCGCCCTGACCGCTGGTCCGGGCATCGGCGGCACTCGCCGCATGGGCAAGGATCGTCTCGGCCGCCGCGAACACCGCCGAGCGATTGGGCGCCACGCCGTCGAACGCGCCGCCGGCGGCAAGGCTTTCAAGCTGGCGGCGGTTGAGCAGCCGCGGATCGACCCGCTCGGAGAAATCCTCGAGCGACTTGAACCGCCCCTGCTCTTTCCGCTCGCCGACGAGCTGTTCCATCGCTTTCTCGCCGACGCCCTTCAAGGCGCCGAGCGCATAGCGCACCGCCAGGCTGCCATCGTCCTCGCTCCGCTCCACCGCGAACTCGGCCTCGCTGGCGTTGATGCAGGGCGGCAGGCAGGCCACGTCGAGCCGCCGCATATCATCGACGAAGATCGCCAGCTTGTCGGTCTGGTGCATGTCGAAGCACATCGACGCGGCGTAAAATTCGACGGAATGGTGCGCCTTCACCCACGCCGTCTGGTAGGCGACCAGCGCGTAGGCGGCGGCGTGGCTTTTGTTGAAGCCGTAGCCTGCGAACTTGTCGATCAAATCGAACAGCGCGTTCGCCTCGGCCGGCTTGATGCCGTTGACGGTCGCACAGCCCTCGACGAAGCCGGCGCGCTGGGCGTCCATCTCCGCCTTCACCTTCTTGCCCATCGCGCGGCGCAACAGATCGGCGCCGCCGAGGCTGAACCCGGCGAGCACCTGCGCGGCCTGCATTACCTGTTCCTGGTAGACGAAGATCCCGTAGGTTTCGGCCAGGATCGGTTCGAGCAGCCGGTGCGGATAGGCGATGGGCTCCTGCCCGTTCTTACGGCGGCCGAAGCTCGGGATGTTGTCCATCGGGCCGGGGCGATAGAGCGAGACGAGCGCGATGATGTCGTTGAAGTTGGACGGGCGGACTGCCGCGAGGGTGCGGCGCATGCCCTCCGATTCGAGCTGGAACACGCCGACGGTGTCGCCCTTCTGGAGCAGCGAATAGACCCCCGCGTCGTCCCATTCGAGCGCGTCGAGATCGATGACGATGCCGCGCTTGGCGAGCAGCTTCAGCGCCTTTTGCAGGACCGACAGCGT
>DASWMM010000181.1:0-3373 GCA_036399755.1 Allosphingosinicella sp. | reverse complement strand
CGCTTACACCGCGATCCTTGAGCGCGAATGCAGCCTTCTGGTGCCCGAGAACGAGCTGAAATGGCAGTGGACCCGCCGCACTCCGGCCTTCGATTTCGCCCAGGTCGATGCCATCGCCGATTACGCAACCGCCCACGATTTCGCCCTGCGCGGCCACACCCTCTTCTGGTACCCCGAGAAATGGTATCCCGAATGGCTGGTGAAGCATGATTTCGGCGCCCGCCCCGCCGCCGAGGCCGAGCGCATGCTCACTGAGCACGTTCGCACCGCCACCCGGCGCTTCGGCAAGCGCATCTATTCCTACGACGTCGTCAACGAGGCGGTGCAGCCCGAAACCGGCCGGATCCGCGACACCGTCATCACCCGCGCCATGGGGGGCGCCGAAGCGGCGCTCGATCTCATGTTCCACACCGCCAAGGCCGAAGCCCCCCACGCCGAGCTCGTCTACAACGATTACATGAGCTGGGAGCGCGGCACGGAGGACGAGACGCATATCACCGGCGTCCTGAGGCTCCTCGAAGGCTTCCGGAAGCGCGGCACGCCCGTCGATACGCTCGGCGTCCAGTCCCACATCCGCCTCCTCAAGAAAGCCCCGGTCGCCGACATCGTCCGCGAATCCGAAGGCCCGTGGCGCCGCTTTCTCGATGAGGTCGTCGGCATGGGCTACAACCTCGTCATCACCGAGTTCGACGTAAACGACCAGCAGGCGCCCGACGACATCGCGGTCCGCGACACGATGGTCGCCGATTACGCCCGCGCCTATCTCGACGTGATGCTGAGCTATCCGCAGCTTCGCGACGTCCTCGCCTGGGGCATGGTCGACAGATATAGCTGGCTGACCGACTTCGATCCCCGCGCCGACAAGTCGATCAAGCGCGGTTTGCCCTACGACAGCCAGTTCCGCCCCAAGCCGCTGCGCCACGCGATCGCCGCCGCCTTCGAAGGCGCCACCGTTCAGGCGAAGGGTTGAAACCGGTGCGCAGGGCCATCGCCGCCGCCGCCGCCCTTCTTCTCGCAACCAGCGCGCTCGGCCAAGACCTCAAGCTCAACAACAAGGGCTATTTCGCGCGCCCCGGCCTCAACGTCATGGTCCTTTCGGATTACTACCCCGAAGGCCACCAGACCGGGGTCACGATCGTCCAGCACGGCAGCCGGGTGGCGGCCAACGGCGATCTCCGCCTCGAATCCTCGCCCGGCCAATGGTCGCCGGTGCCGCTGGTCGGCGAGCGCACAGTCGATGAAAAGACGCAAACCGTCACCCAGGCGCTCTCCTACCCGGATCCATCCAAGGACCGCAAAGGCTTCAACCCGGTCTTCTACCCGAAGCTCCAGCTCGGCTACAAAGTTCGGGTAACGCCGCTCGCCGGCAACGCCTTCCGGATCACGGTGGATCTCGACCGGCCGGTGCCGCGCGAATGGGTCGGCAAGGTCGGCTTCAACCTCGAACTCTTCCCTTTGCCCTTGTTCGGCAAGAGCTTCCTGATGGACGGCGAAAGCGGCATCTTCCCGCGCCAGCCCAACGGCCCGGTGGCGTTCTCGGGCGGTCCCACCGTTGAAGTCCCCGTGCCGGTGCAGGCGAACGGTCCCGTCACCTCGCTCAACCGCGAACCGCTTGCGGCGCCGCTCGCCACCGGCAAGCGCCTCGTCGTCGCGCCCGACAGCGACCGCCAGCGCATCACCATTGAAAGCCGCACCGGCGGGCTCGAGCTGATCGACGGCCGCCTCAACCATAACAATGGCTGGTTCATCGTCCGCGGCGTCATTCCCGCCGGCGCCACCGCCAACGCCCTCGAGTGGGTAGTCACCCCCAACGTCGAGAAGGACTGGAAGTACGACCCTGTCATCCAGGTCAGCCAGGTCGGCTACGCCCCCGGCCAGCCCAAGACCGCGGTGTTCGAACTCGATCCGTCCGACCGCGACATCAAACGTGCCCGCCTCTTCCGCCTCACCGAGAAGGGCCGGGAGCAAGTGCTCGAGGCCGAGCCGCAGCGCTGGGGCGATTTCCTGCGTTACTCCTACCGCACCTTCGATTTCAGCCGAGTCACCGAGCCCGGAATGTACGTCGTCGGCTATGGCGACACGCTGTCCCAGCCCTTCAAGATCGGCGCCGACGTCTACTCCCGCCACGTCTGGCAGCCGACGCTGGAAGTCTTCCTTCCCGCCCAGATGTGCCACATGCGGGTCAACCAGAAATACCGCGTCTGGCACGGCGTCGACCATCTCGACGACGCCCTGATGGCGCCCACCAACCTCAACCATTTCGACGGCTATGTGCAGGGCGCTTCCACGCTCAGCAAATACAAGCCGGGCGAGATCGTCCCCGGCCTCGATGCCGGCGGCTGGCACGATGCCGGCGATTACGACATGC
This sequence comes from Allosphingosinicella sp., assembly GCA_036399755.1. Taxonomy (GTDB): domain Bacteria; phylum Pseudomonadota; class Alphaproteobacteria; order Sphingomonadales; family Sphingomonadaceae; genus Allosphingosinicella. The sequence goes on along the minus strand of DASWMM010000181.1, from coordinate 1,005 downwards.
GGGTCGAAAGCCAGATCGGCACCATCTGGCTGCTCGCCAAGATGGTCGAGGAATTCGGCCTCGACTACGACGCCACCCGCATCGACCAGAAGCGCAAGCTGGTCGAGATCCACGATCCCGACGGCCGGAACGACGCCGTCCAGCAGATCGAGCACGGCCTACTCTCCGTCATGGGCGGCTACCGCGCGCTCGGCCGCCTGTATCGCGGCATCATCGATTCCACCCACCGCCAGTACGTCATGCTCGGCGAGGCCGCCAACCAGACCGACAACCTCTTCAAGAAGCCCGTCGAAGGCCTCGGCCGCGACAATGCCGGCAAGCCGATCCGCTGGGACGACCGCTGGGTGTTCACCGAAGACAATCCCGACCGCGAACTCTACGCCGCCGCCGGCCTCGCCGCCGCCGCGCGCGTCCTTAAGGCCAGCGACCCCAAACTCGCCGCCGAAACGCTCGCCGCCGCCCGCGACGTTGCCGGCAAGGCCTTCGCGCGCGGCAAGAGCGTGCCCAACAAGGTCTTCGCTTTGTCCGAGCTCATCCAGGCGACCGGCGACCGCGCCTACATCCGCCAGCTTCTCGCCATGGAGCCGGAGATCCTCGCCAACGTCGAGCAATCCGCCTGGATGCTCGCGCCGATCCTGCCGCAGCTGGGCGACGAAGGCTTCCGCCAGCGCCTCGACTCCGCCGTCGCCGCCTATCAGGCGACGGTGAAGGAAAGCGCCCGCACCGACAGCCCCTATGGCGTCCCCTACAAGCCCGACATCTGGGGCGCCGGCTGGACGGTGCAGGAACGCGGCGTGCGCCAGTATTTCTTCGCCAAAGGCTGGCCCCGGCACACCGATCCGCAAAGCTGGCTCAACGCACTGAACTTCGTGCTCGGCGTCCATCCGGGCGAGAACAACATAAGCTTCGTCAGCGGCGTCGGCGCCAACTCCGCCACGACTGCCTACGGCACCAACCGCGCCGATTTCTCCTACATCCCCGGCGGCGTCGTCTCCGGCACCGCGC
>DASWMM010000180.1:0-9711 GCA_036399755.1 Allosphingosinicella sp. | reverse complement strand
GCGGAGCTTCCGGTCAATCGCTGGATTGTCGGCGAGACGGTGAAGACCATCCAGGCGCTGGATCTCGCGCTCGCCGAACTGCGCTTCGACGAAAGTGCCAACACCATCTACCACTTCGTCTGGGGCACGTTCTGCGACTGGTATCTGGAGCTGATCAAGCCGGTTTCGGTGGGGGACGAGCGCGGCCAGATCGACCCGGAATCGAAGGCCGTGGCAGGCTGGGTGCTCGACCAGATCCTGGTCATCCTCCACCCGTTCATGCCGTTCATCACCGAAGAGCTGTGGAACGCGATGGGGACAAGGGCCTACCCGCTGATCCTCGCCAAATGGCCTATGCCGGACGCGCGGGCGCTTGATCCCGAGGCCGGGCCCGAGGTGGACTGGCTGATCCGCCTGGTGAGCGGCATCCGCGCTGCCCGAACCGAGCTCAACGTGCCCCCCGGCGCGCGCCTTCCGCTCCACGTCCGCGATGCCGGGGAGCAGACAAAGGCGCGCCTCGCCCGCAACGAAGCGGCGCTTAAGCGGCTTGCCCGGATCGACGGCGTCAGCTTCGACGAGGCCTCCGGCGGTGCCGCGCAGGTGGTGGTGGACGAAGCGACCTTCATCCTGCCGTTGGAAGGCGTGATCGACATCGAAGCCGAGCGCAGCCGCCTGTCCAAGGCGTTGCAGGCGGCGGAAAAGGAGCGGGACGGGCTCGCCGGTCGGCTTGGCAACCCGAGCTTCGTCGAACGCGCAAAGCCGGAAGCGGTCGAGAAAGCCCGCGCCGACCATGCCGAGAAAGCCTCCGACGCGGAGAAGTACCGGGCGGCGCTGGCGCGGCTGGGCTAGGCCGCGGCCTCCGCTGCCGCGCCCTCCGCCCTGGTGGCGGGCGCGGCGACTTCGATCACGCCGGTTGCGATCCTGGCGGTTATCGGCGTCTTGGCGAGCACTTCGCCGTCAATGGAGATCGGCTGGCGCGGGCGGGTGGTTATTTTCAGGCTTTTGCCGCGAAACTCCTGGATCGGCCCCTGTCTGGCGGGGAGGCGCAGCATGCTCGCCACCCAGTTCCAGATCAACGGCAGCACGGTGCGGCCGGCTACCGCCTGGACAACGATCACGCCGCTGTCGACCGTCGCGCTTTCGATCAGCTCGACGCCGCCATGATAAGGCCCGTTGGCGATCCGCACCTCGGTCGCCCAGATCGTCTCGCTTTTCTCGCCGTCGTCCACCGTCAGGCGGAAAGCGTGGAAGCGCATCAGGCACCAGATCGCCCAGATCAAATAGCCGACCCGGCCGAGATAGCGCTTGAGCTTGTGCGGGATGCCCTCGCCAATCATCGGCGACAGGCCCATTGCCGCGCAATTTGTGAAATAATCGCCGTCGATCACGCCAAGATCGATCCGCCGCCGTTCGCCGTGCGCGATGACGTCGATCGCGCCATCGAGGTCGAGCGGCACGCCCATGGTGCGCGAAAAGCTGTTGGCGGTGCCGAGCGGCAGAAAGGCGAAGACGCAGTCGCGGCCGACGAACTCATCGACGGCGTAGGACAGCGAACCGTCGCCGCCGCCGACGATCACCATCGGCGCGCCGTCCCACACCGCCTGCCGGACGGTGGGCACCAGCTTCTTGGGATTGCGCAGCGCGTGGGCGGCGATCAGGCGAACGCCGGCCATCTCCAGCTTGGCGGTTGCTTCATCGAACATGTCCTGCCCGCGCCGCGAATGGGCGTTGACGACGAGCACGGCTTCACGGGGGAGGGGACGTTGGTTTTCCATATCAAGGCCCTTCAACCGCCGAAGCGGCAAGAATGTCCCGAGCGCCTTCAGGGTGGCGCCGGAGGCCGCTTTGCAGGCGCGGCCGGGGCCGCTACTAGCGCCTCATGAGCTTCGCCGCCTTTCCCGCCGCGCGCCTGCGCCGTACCCGCTGCGCCGCCTGGAGCCGGGCGCTGGTCGCCGAGCATGTTCTCACCCCGGCGGACCTGATCTGGCCCTTGTTCGTCACCGAAGGGGAGAGGGTGGAGGAGCCGGTCGCGACGCTTCCTGGCGTGTCGCGCTGGTCGGTGGACCGGCTTGGCGACAAGGCGCGGGAGGCGCGCGATCTCGGCATAATGTGCATCGCGCTGTTCCCCAACACGCCGCGCGCGCTTCGCACCGCAGACGGGCGGGAGGCGCTCAACGCCGACAATTTGATTTGCCGGGCGATCAAGGCGATAAAGGACGCGGTGCCCGAAATCGGCGTGCTCACCGATGTCGCGCTCGATCCCTATACCGCCGATGGCCATGACGGCATCACCGACGAATGCGGCTATGTGCTGAACGACGCGACCAGCGCCGTGCTTGCCGAGCAGGCCCTGGTCCAGGCGGCGGCGGGCGCGGACATCGTTGCGCCGTCCGACATGATGGACGGCCGTGTCGGCGTGATCCGCGCGGCGCTGGAGGGCGCCGGGCACCACAATGTCCAGATCATGGCCTATGCCGCCAAATACGCCTCCGCTTTTTACGGGCCGTTCCGCGATGCGGTGGGCTCGGGCGGGCTGCTGAAGGGCGACAAGAAGAGCTACCAGATGGACCCCGCCAACGGCGCGGAGGCGCTTCGCGAAGTGGCGCTCGACATCGCCGAAGGGGCCGATCACGTCATGGTGAAGCCCGGCCTTCCGTATCTCGACATCGTGCGGCGAGTGAAGGAGCGTTTCGAAGTGCCGGTCTTCGCCTACCAGGTGTCGGGCGAGTATGCGATGATCGAGGCCGCCGCCGCCGCCGGAGCGGGAGACCGCGAGGCGCTGGTCTTGGAGACGCTGATGGCGTTCAAGCGGGCCGGCTGTTCGGGCGTCCTCACCTACCACGCGCCGCTCGCCGCGCGGCTCCTCGGCGGGTGAGCGCCACGCACCGCCAGCGGTTCGCGATCGGCGCCCGATTCGCCCGGCCGCTGTTCCTGGCCACTATCCTCACCGGTTCATTCCTGTTGTTCCTCACCCAGCCGATGGTGGCGCGGATGGCGCTGCCGCGGCTCGGCGGTGCGCCGGCGGTGTGGAACAGCGCCATGGTGGTCTACCAGGCGTTGCTGCTCGGCGGCTATGCCTACGCCCATTTCCTGTCACGCGCGGCGCCGCGGCGGCAGGCGGGCATCCACCTTGTGCTGTTCGCGCTTGCGGCCTTTTGGCTTCCCATCGGGCTTCGCGACATTGTGCTGCCGCCCGAAGCCTCCGCCTCTTTGTGGGCGCCGTGGCTGCTGCTGAGTTCGATCGGGCCATTATTCTTCATCGTCTCCGCGCAGGCGCCGCTGATGCAGCGCTGGTATGCGCTCGATCCGGAGCGCGGCGATCCGTATCCGCTCTACGCCGCCTCCAACCTTGGCAGCTTCGCCGGACTTCTGTCTTACCCCTTGCTGGTCGAGCCGGCGCTGACGCTTCAGCAGCAGAGCCTTCTCTGGTCGGCCGGCTATGCGCTGCTCGTCCTGCTGGTGGCCTTGTGCGCGCTCACCGTCCCCGCCGCCGCCGTGGAGGCGGGCCCGCGGGAGGATGCCGGGCCCGCGCCCACCCACAAGCAACTCCTCTGGTGGGTGATTCTTTCGGCGGTGCCCTCAGGGCTGATGCTGTCGACGACGACCCATCTCACCACCGACATCGTCGCCTTGCCGCTGCTGTGGGTGGTGCCGCTCGGCCTGTATCTGCTGAGCTTCGTGGTCGCCTTCGCCCGCCGCCGGTGGAGCGCGGATCTCCTCACCACGCTTGCTCCGTTTCTGCTGCTTATCGCCGGGGGGTTCACGTTCAGCGGCGGCTCCAAGAGCCCCTTGTTCATTGCAACGCTGGGCCTGCTCCTCCTATTCGTGATCGCGGTGGCGCTGCACACCGCCTTGTACCGGTCGCGCCCGGCGGCAGGGCACCTCACCACCTTCTACCTCGCAATGTCCGTCGGCGGCGTGATCGGCGGCATCTTCTGCGCGGTGATCGCGCCAAGCGTGTTCGACTGGACCTACGAACACCCGCTGCTGCTGCTGGCCGCCGCTGCCCTGGTTCCGCAAAGTCCGCTCATTCCCCGGGCGGAGCGCATGCCGCTCTGGCTGAAGCTCACCCTGGTCGGCGCCTTGTTCTGCCTGTCCTGGGCGGCGGACCGAAGGCCGTTCCCCTGGATGGATGAGCCGGTGGCGCTTGCCGCCAGCGTGACCATATCCCTGATCGCCCTGCTGTTCCTCGGCAGCCGCTTGCTGTTCGCGCTGTGTCTTGCCGCCTTGATGCTGAGCTATGGCGGCTGGCGAACGATCGACGAATCGCTGGAGCCGGGCCGCACCCGCTCCTATTTCGGCGTCTATTCGGTGAGCACGCGCGACGATCCGCCGGCGCGGCTTCTGTCACACGGTACGACATTACACGGCGTACAGAACCTCACCCCCGGCCTCGAGACCGAGCCGACCTCCTATTATGCGCGGGGCTCCGGGATCGGCCACGCGATGGCGTCGGTGGAGGTATTCCATGGCGACAACCCGCGCATCGGCGTGGTCGGGCTCGGCACTGGCACGCTGTCTTGCTACGCAATGCCGGGGCAGAGCTGGAAATTTTTCGAGATTGATCCGGAAATGGTGCGCATCGCGCGCGAACGCGGCCAGTTCAGCTTCCTGCGCCGCTGCGCCCCACAGGCCCGGATCGTGCTCGGCGACGCGCGGATCAGCCTTGCGCGCGAAAAGCCGCAGTCGCTCGACCTCCTGGCGGTGGACGCTTTCTCCTCCGACGCGGTGCCGATGCACCTCCTCACCCGTGAGGCGCTGCAGGTCTATCGCCGGGCGCTCAGCCCCGACGGGCTGCTGCTCATCCACATTTCCAACCGGTATCTCGATCTGGAGCCGGTGCTCGCCGCGGCCGCGGAAAAGGACGGCTGGCACGGCGCGGTGTTCGATTATGCGCCGAGCCTTGGCGAACAGGCGCTCAACATGAGCATGTCGGTGTGGGTGGCGCTCGCGCCGGAGGCGGACACGCTGATGGCGCTGCGCATCTCCAGCGCCGAGGACGCGCATCTCTGGCGGCCGCTGGTCGGGAGGCCGGGCTTTCCCGGCTGGACGGACGACTATTCAAGCATCATTCCGCTGCTGGAGGACTGGCGCAACTGGGTGCCGGACTCGATCAAGGACGTGCGATGATCGAAACCGAACGGCTGATCCTGCGCGGGTGGCGGGAGGAGGATATCGAACCCTTCGTTCGCCACACCAACACGGAAGGCGTTATGCGCTGGCTAGGCGGGGTGAAGACGCCCGAGCTCCTCGCCGGCGTGGTGCGCGACCGCTTCATGGCCTGGGAGAAAGCGCGCGGCCATACGTTCTGGGTGGTGGAGCGCAAGGAGGACGGCGCTTTTCTAGGCTTTTGCGGACTCAAGATCGCCGACGATGCGGGCAGCCCCGTGGAGGGCTATGTCGAGATCGGCTGGCGCTTGCGCGAGGATGTCTGGGGGATGGGCTATGCCCGTGAAGCGGCGATGGCCTCGCTCAATTTCGCCTTTGACACGGCGGATGCCGAGCAGGTGGTTGCGCTTACGGTTGCAGGCAACAGGCCGAGCTGGGGGCTGATGGAGCGGCTCGGCATGACCCGGCGGTCCGACCTGGACTATGCCGGCCCCGAATGGGCGGAGGGCACCGTCATCGTCTATCTGATCCGGAGGAACGAATGGCGGAGCTGATCCCGTTCGGCGGCAAGGCGCCTCGCATCGCCGCGGACGCGTTCGTGGCCCCGGGCGCGCGGTTGATCGGCGACATCGACATCGGTCCGGAAGCGAGCATCTGGTACAATTGCGTGCTCAGGGGCGACGTCAACCGGATCAGCATCGGTGCCCGCACCAATATCCAGGACGGCAGCGTCATCCACGTCGATTCGCCCAAGCCGGGCCACGAGAGCGGGCACGCGACGGTGATCGGCGCCGAGGTGCTGATCGGCCACATGGCAATGGTTCACGGCTGCATCCTCCACGACCGCGCCTTTGTCGGCCTTGGCTCGATCGTCATGGACGGCTGCGAGATCGAGAGCGAGGCGATGCTTGCCGCGGGGGCGATGCTGACGCCGGGCAAGCGCATTCCGGCGGGGCAGCTTTGGGCGGGACGGCCGGCTAAATATGTGCGGGAACTAAGCCCCGAGGAACTGGCCGGGCAGCGCGAGGGCGTGGCGCATTATGTCGCGCTCGCGAAGGCGCACCGGGACGCGCTCAGCCGCCGCTGAGGCCTGAGCGGAGGCGGTCCACCGCCGCCTGCTGGCGGGCGGCGAGGCCGCTGACCCGCGCCAGTGCTTCGGTGAGCCGCTCGTAATCGGCGGTGCTGAGCGGGCCCTTATGGGCTTCCGCCGTAGCGAACTGGTCGAGATCGGCAACCGCGCGCGAGGTCGCGGCACGGGCGGCTTCGACGCGGGACACGGCTTCCTGCGCGGCGATCCAGCTTTCGCCGCCGCGTGCGCCTGAGCGGGCAACCAGCGGGCGGGCGGCGGCAAGGGCGCGCTCGAAGGCCGCGTCGCCCTCCGCCGCCGCCGCCGCGAAGCGTGCCGCCTGACCGGACAGACCGGCACGGTCGGGCGCTTCCGGCAGCGTCTGCAGCGGATCGCCGCTTGCGTAGAGCCGCTCCGCCTCGCGCGGCGCGAGGGAGGGGAAGGTTCCAGGCGCGGCGCAGCCGGGGAGGAGTGCGGCGGCGGCGGTGAGGAGGAGCGGCAAAGCGGATTTCATGGCTCCCCTCCTAGGTTGCACGGCTTTTGCCCGCAACACGCTTGCGTCCCCCGAACTCTCCCCCTATGTGCCCGTCCTGCCGCGCGCCCGTAGCTCAGCTGGATAGAGCATCAGACTACGAATCTGAGGGCCGGAGGTTCGAATCCTTCCGGGCGCGCCAATTCCCTAAATCGCCAATACGCCGCCGCCCTGCGGGGGCCGGGACGGGTCATCCGTGCCCGCAGTGCTGCGTGCGCCTGAAGCCGCTCGACCGTTGACCGCGGCCCTTGGTAACCGCGCGGCACCAAAGGCATGCGCGGCATGTAAAGAGTTCTTGACAGTCAAGAGTTCTTTACAGATAGGGGCTGCATGGAGAACGGACTGAAGGGCCTTCGCGAGGGGCAGGGGTGGAGTCAGGGTGAACTTGCCCGCCGCCTTGGCGTGTCGCGCCAGACCATCAACGCGGTTGAGACCGACAAATACGATCCCAGCCTGCCGTTGGCGCTGCGCATGGCGAAACTGTTCGCCGTGCCCGTCGACCAGCTTTTCATCGATCATTGGCACCCGGAGGAAACCTCATGAACCCGACCTTGCAAGCGCATGCCGATCGCCCGCTATGGCAAAGGATCACCCTTGGATTCGTGGTAGGTGCGGGTGCCGCGCTCGCCCTGCTGTCGATCGCCGGTGACCTCCGTCACGCATTTCGCGATCCCGGCTTCATGCTCGCCGTGATCGCCGGCCTTTGCTACTGTCTGATCGGCGCTATCGTCGGTGCGGGCCTGCTTGCCCCGAAAGCCGGCGCACGCTTCCTCAACGTCGCCGATGCCGAGGAGATCGGGGATGAGCGCGCCAAAATGTGGCCAAGCGCCCTGTCCTGCATCCTCCTGGGCCTGTTCTTTTTCGCACTGGCCTTTGCTCCAAGGCTCCCAGTCGGCCGCTCCGGGATTCTGGCGGGGCTCGCCATCTGCGTCGCCGTCGTGGCGGCCCTCACCGTCTCGGTGACGCACCACTCCGATGAGCTTGGCAAGCGCATCGGCACCGAGGCCTCCGCTCTCACCCTGCACCTTGCGATCGTGCTGTTCGGCGGCTGGGCCACGCTGGCGCATCTCGGCTTTGTTGCCTGGATCACGCCTCTGGCCTTTCTTGCCGGCCTTGCCCTTTTGATGCTGGCCGCAATTTTCTGGCTGAGTGCAAGCAAGGGCCTGATGTCGCCGCGGTGAGCCGCGGACCTTGAAGCGCCAAACCCGAGGCGGATTTTCCGCAGATTTGAAAGGAAGCCGCATGCAATTGCGTACATCGACAAGCCTGGCGTTGGCCATCGCACTTGCCTGGGCGGCGCCATCTTTTGCGGCCCCGACAGCCCATGTGGCGCTGTCGGTCACACCCCAACGCGCAACGGATCTCGTCACCTGGGTTCCGACGAAGGTGAAGGGCGTCGTGCTTTTCTCCACCGGACATGGCTCATGGCCTGAAAAATACGATGCGGTGGCATCGGCGTGGAAGGCGGCCGGGTTCGCGGTGATCGCGCCCGTTCACGTCGACTCCCTCCATTATCCGGAGCGTGACAAGTTCAGCCGCGAGGCGAGCTTCGGGGAACGCATCGCGGACTTCGGAGCGGCGAGCGCCTATGCCGCGCGCACCTGGCCGAACAAGCCGGTGATCGCTGCCGGCCACAGTTTTGGAACGCTGACCGCCTTGTGCCTTGGCGGCGGCCTTTCCAATCTCGGCAACTTTCGCGACCCCACGGTGAAGGCAGTGATGGGCTTCTCATCGGCGGGCCGTGTACCCGGCCTCATCGGCCCCCAGGCGTATGCGGGCGATAACCTCCCGGTCATGATCGTCACTGGGGACCAGGACATCGTTCCCGGCCTGGTGACGGACTGGCACGATCACCTCCTGCCGGTTCAAGCGTCGCCAGCGGGAAACAAGTTCGGCCTCCTGTACAAAGGTGCCTCGCACGAGTTGATCGGGCAATCGCAGGATCCGAACTTCGCCTCCGCCATCAAGGCCAGCACCCGCTTCCTGCAGGCCTATGGGTTGGGCGACCGCGCCGCCAAGTCGTGGCTGCGCCGGGCGAACGGCAGCAGTGAAGCCAGTTGGATCAAACGCTGAAGGGTTGAGTGAAGCCGCCGCTGCGCTGTGGCGCGAGCAGGGTTCGCGCCCGCGCTTGCCGCGCCCGGCCTGTGCGGCTCTGGCAAAGCTGGCCGACTTGTGCTGGTCTGGCGCGGCACCTTTCCAAGCACCGGAATTCAGATGTTGATTCGAATCCTAGTCGCCGCCGCGCTCTCGTGGAGCGGTTTCGCGGCGGCCCAGCAGCCCGCCGCGCGGCCCGCCCCGCCACCTGCCAAGCCGACACTGCAGCAACTGCTCAGCAGCGGCTACGATTTGAAAGCGGTGCAGCTCTCTAACGGGGCCTGCGGCAACCAGCCGGCCAACCGGACGCAGACGTGCCGTCGGGAGCTGTACTTCCTGCAATCGCCCCGCAAAGACGCCGTCTTCCGGTGCGAACTGGGGACATGGAACGGTTCGCCGTTGCAGGACTGCCTGAGGGTGGGCTGAGTGCGCCTGCTTTCCCTTGTTCCGCTGGCGCTGCTGGCGGCGTGCGACGTCGGCGATGCGCCGGCCGTTACCCCAATGGCCGAACGGTTGCCACCTGAGGTGTGCCGGCAGGCTAAGGCGGCGCTGGACAAGAGTGTGAAGGGCGGCGCGCTGGTGCTGAACTCCCCCACCGACGCAGTCGTGCCGCAGGAAGGGTGGTTCGCGATCGATGCCGCCGGGCGGGAAGCGCTGCAAACCGCGATGGCGCTTTCCGCGGTCTGCGCGGGCGAACCGCGGCTTGAGCAGGAAGTCACCGTACACGGCGAGGACGGCCAGGTGCTGAGCCGAAGAGTGATAAAAACCTCGTACAGCACCGCCGAGGCGCTGTCGCTTTAGGGCGGGAACCAGCGAAGCCGGGTGCCGTTCGCTCCCGAGGAGGACCGCCGATGGACAACGACCCCGAACACCCGTTGCAAAACGAAGCCGCTGCCCGAAAGAAATGGCGCGGGGAGGATGAGGGACCGGT
>DASWMM010000179.1:0-2810 GCA_036399755.1 Allosphingosinicella sp. | reverse complement strand
ACAACGTCGTCGAGTTCCTTGAAATTGTAGACTTCAGCAGGACAGTAGGTGCGCGCGAATTCGAGCCGGTAATCGATATGATCCAGAACGATCACCCGGCCGGCCCCGAACAGCCAGGCGGAGCGCGCGGCGAGGAGGCCGACGGGGCCGGCGCCGAGTACCAGAACCGTGTCGCCTTTCTGGATACCGCCCATCTCGGCCGCCTGATAGCCGGTCGGCACCACGTCGGTGAGGAGCACCGCATCGTCCGGGTCCATCCAATCGGGGATGAGGTGCGGCCCGAAATCGGCATAGGGCACGCGCACATATTCGGCCTGGCCACCGTCATAGCCGCCGGCGGTGTGGGAATAGCCGTAGATACCGGCAACAGCGGTCGCCTGCGGATTGGATTCGTGGCAATTGCCGTAGAGGCCCTGCTTGCAGAAATGGCACTGGCCGCAGGCGATGTTGAAGGGGACGAGGACGTGGTCGCCGGCCTTGAGGTTCTGGACCTCCGAGCCGACCTCCTCGACGATGCCGCAGAATTCGTGGCCGAAGGTGGTGCCGACGCGGGTGTCGGGCACCATGCCATGGTAGAGATGAAGGTCGGATCCGCAGATGCAGGAGCGAGTGACCTTCACCACCGCATCGCGGGGATGCTCGATCTTCGGCATCGGCTTGTCTTCGATGCGGACCCGGTAAGGTCCGCGATAGTCCATCGCGCGCATCGTGCTGAAACTCCTTCGGCTTTTCGCTTGCCTCCCCAAACCGGGCGGCGGCGATCCGGTTCCGAAGGGGCGGTTCGGCTCCGCCGGGCGGACGCGCTTTTGCGCCGGCCGGGCGCGGGGGCTATGGGCCCGGCCATGGCCACTTTCCTCACCGTCGCCGAAACCGGCTCCACCAACGACGATGTCGCGGCGCTGGCGCGGGACGGGGCGGAGGAGGGGCTGTGGCTGCGCGCGGCGCGGCAGAGCGGCGGGCGCGGCCGGCAGGGGCGGGAATGGCACTCGCCCGAAGGCAATCTCTACGCGTCCACCCTGGTCCGGCTCCGGCCGGGCGATCCCCCGGCGCCGACGCTTGCGCTGGTCGCGGCGGTGGCGCTGCACGAGGTCGCCTGCGCCTTTGCGCCCGACGCTTCGATCCTGATCAAATGGCCGAACGACCTTCTGGCCGGCGGCGCGAAGCTGTCCGGCATATTGCTGGAGCGGATCGGCGATGCGGTGGTGATCGGCCTCGGCGTCAACCTCGCCGAGCATCCCGACGCGACGGAGCGGCCCGCGACCAGTCTCAGGGTGCTCACCGGGCGGGCGCCGGAGCCCGAGGCGTTCATCGAAGCGCTCGCCGCTGCCCTGGCGCGCTGGATCGAGCGGTGGCGCCGCGAGGGCCTCGCCCCGATCCGCGCCGCCTGGCTCGCTGCCGCCCATCCGCCGGGAACCCCGCTCTCCACCCACACCGCGAGCGGCGCCTGGGTGGAAGGCCTGTTCGAAGGGCTGGACGAGGGCGGCGCGCTCCGCCTCCGCCTCGCGGACGGAAGCGTCCATGTCGTCCACGCCGGCGACGTCTTCCTGGTTTAGGCCGCTCGACGTGCAAGTTTGCCGCCTCAAAACGCCCTCTCCCCGGCGGGGAGAGGGTTGGGGAGAGGGGGCTCTGAGTTTGGAACTTTCCTCTGAAGCCGAACCCTCTCCCCGTGGGGGAGAGGGGGGTATCTGAATGAAAACAGCCGAGGCGCGCCCGCTCTCGCCAAGGACGGCGCCCGCCGCTAGAGAGCGGCGATGCTGCTCGCCATCGACGCCGGGAACACCAACATCGTCTTCGCTTTGCTGGAAGACGGGGTGATCCGCGCCCGCTGGCGGATCGCGACCGATGCCCGGCGGACCGCCGATCAATATGCGGTGTGGCTCTATCAGCTGATCGAGCTGGAGGGGCTGCCGCGGGACATCGTCGAGGCGGTGATCATCGGCACGGTGGTGCCGCGCGCGCTCCATAACCTGGAAGTGCTGGCGCAGAAATATTTCAAGGTGGAGCCGCTCATCGCCGGCGCCGCGCCGGTGGAATGGGGGATCGAGCTCGACGTCGCAGACCCCCGAACCGTGGGGGCGGACCGGGTGCTGAACGCCATCGCCGCCCACCGCATCCACGAAGGCGACCTCATCGTCGTCGACTTCGGCACCGCCACCACCTTCGACGCCGTCGACTACTCCGGCGCCTACAAAGGCGGGATCATCGCGCCGGGCATCAATCTGTCCCTGGACGCGCTCGTCACCGCCGCCGCCAAGCTGCCGCGCATCGCCATCCAGGCGCCGGACGGCAATCTCTCCGTCATCGGCCGCACCACCGAGGACCAGATGCATATCGGCATCTACTGGGGCTATGTGGCGATGATGGAAGGGCTGGTCGCGAGGATGAAGGCGGAGATCGGCCGGCCGGTCACCGTGGTGTCGACGGGCGGCCTTGCGACGCTGTTCGACCGCCACACCGAGATTTTCGACGCGATCGAGCCCGATCTGACGCTGCAGGGGCTGGGGCTGCTGTGGAAGCGGAGCCAAATTGACCATTGAACGTCCTCCCTGTGCGCGAAGCGCATGGGGAGGGGGACCGGGCGCAGCCCGGTGGAGGGGCTCTCTCGGAGTCCGCGAAGGCCCCTCCACCGCGTTTCACGCGGTCCCCCTCCCCACGGGCCGCGCCCGCAGGGAGGATGAATTGCTCCGCTTGTACAACAGGCCGAGGCCCTGGATGGTGAGGTCCGGCTCGATCTCGTCGAAGATTATCGTGTGCTGGTCGAACAGGGTCGCGAGCCCGCCGGTGGCGACGACCTTCACCGGCCGGCCGAT
>DASWMM010000178.1:0-9214 GCA_036399755.1 Allosphingosinicella sp. | reverse complement strand
CAACGATCGCGGTCCGTTCGCCAAGAGCCGCCTGATCGACCTGTCGTTCGGCGCCGCCCGCGACATCGGCATGGTCCGCACCGGCACCGCCCGAGTCACCGTTGAAATCCTGCGCACCGCCTGAGCCGCGCAGCGCCGCGTTTCCCCTGTTTCCTTAAGTTTACAGCGCAACCCTTTGCGCTTCCCTTGAAGCGCGCGATCGGGTAAACAATCGCCACCTTTCTACGGGTGGGATTTTACCAATATGATCAAGCACATGATGATGTGCGGCGCGGGCGCTATTGCCCTCGCCGCTGCCGCCGTTCCGGCGTTTGCCGCCGACCAGGCCAAGCCCGCCGCCGCCGCCGCGGCCGGCAAGAAGCCGCAGCTCGGCGCCTGGGGCGTCGACCTTTCCGGCATGGACAAGGCCGTCAACCCCGGCGACAATTTCTACGATTACGTCAACGGCACCTGGCACAAGAACACCGAAATCCCCGCCGACAAGGCAAGCTGGGGCGGCTTCGGCATCCTGCGCGACCTGTCCGACTCGCGCACCCGTGAGATCATAGAAGCCTCGGCCAAGGCCAACGCCGCCGCCGGCACCAACGAGCAAAAGGTCGGCGACCTTTACGCCAGCTTCATGGACGAGGCCGCGATCGAGGCAAAGGGCCTGACCCCGCTTCAGCCCTTCTTCGCCAAGATCGAAGCGATCCAGAACCAGGCGGATCTCGCCCGCTTCTTCGGCGAAGCGAATCGCCTCGGCATCTCGACTCCGTTCGGCGCTGGCATCGAGCAAGACCTCAAGAACAACACTGTCTACTCGGTCTATCTCGGCCAGGGCGGTATCGGCCTTCCCGACCGGGATTATTACCTGGACGACAAGAACCCGAAGTTCGCCGAGGTCCGCACCAAGTACAAGGCGCACATCGCCAACATGCTGCGCCTGGCCAACATCTCGGATCCGGAAGGCCGCGCCGCCCGCATCTTCGATCTCGAGACCAAGATCGCGCAGGCCCACTGGACCCGGGCTGAATCGCGCCAGATCGACAAGCTCTACAATCCGATGAACGCGCAAGCGATGGCGCAGAACATGCCGGGTCTCGACTTCCCGGTGTTCCTGAAGGCTGCCGGACTCGATCTTCAGCCGCAGGTGATCGTCACCACGCCGAGTGCGCTCGCCGGCGCCGCCAAGCTGGTTCAGTCCGAATCGATCGGGACCTGGAAGGATTATCTGACCTTCCGCACCCTTTCCGGTTCGGCCGGCATGCTGCCCAAGGCGTTCGTGGATGAAAGCTTCGCCTTCAACGGCAAGGTTCTGTCCGGCACCCCGCAGCTCAAGGATCGCTGGAAGCGCGGCGTCGACCTGGTCGGCGGCACCATGGGCGAAGCCGTCGGCGAGCTCTACGTCACCCGCTACTTCCCGCCCGATGCAAAGGCGAAGGCCGACGAGCTGGTGCAGAACCTCATCGCCTCGATGGACAAGCACCTCGTCGCGCTGCCGTGGATGGCGGCGGAAACCAAGGCCAAGGCGCGCACCAAGCTCGCCGCCTTCACCCCGAAGATCGGCTACCCCGACAAGTGGCGCGATTATTCCGCGCTTCAGGTGGTCCGCGGCGACGCGGTCGGCAATGCGCTTCGTGCCCAGGAGTTCGAATTCCAGCGGCAGCTCGCCAAGGTCGGCAAGCCGGTGGACCGTTCGGAATGGGGCATGTCGCCGCAGACGGTGAACGCCTACGCCAACCCGCTGCTCAACGAGATCGTGTTCCCCGCCGCCATCCTGCAGCCGCCTTTCTTCGATCCCAACGCCGATCCGGCGGTCAATTACGGCGCCATCGGCGCGGTGATCGGCCACGAAATCACCCACCATTTCGACGACCAGGGTTCGAAGTTCGATCCCACCGGCAACATGTCCGATTGGTGGAGCCCGGAAGACGTCGCCAAGTTCAAGGCGATGACCGACCGGGTCGTGAAGCAATATGGCGAATATGAGCCGCTCCCCGGCAGCCACGTCAACGGCGAGCTCACGCTCGGCGAAAACATGGCCGATCTCGCCGGCCTCACCATCGCCTACGACGCGTACAAGATGTCCTTGAAGGGCAAGCCCGACAAGGTGATCGGCGGCTACACCGGCGATCAGCGCTTCTTCTTGGGCTTCGGCCAGGTGTGGCGCAACAAGATGCGGGACGAGGCGCTGCAGCAGCAGCTCACCACCGATCCGCACAGCCCGGGCAACGTCCGCCCCAACGTGGTCCGCAACTTCGACCCCTGGTATGCGGCGTTCAACGTCAAGAACGGAAAGCTTTACCTGAAGCCTGAAGAGCGTATCAGGATCTGGTAAACGTCACATGCACCGGGCCGGCGCCTCACCTGTGAGCGCCGGCCCGGCTTGCGTGAGAAGACTGCCAGGAGCGTTCCAAGCTGCCCAAAAAGACGAGTAAGCCGAAGCCGCGCCGTTCCGCGCTTCCCTGGATCCTCCTTGCTGTCGCCGTGCTCCTCGCCTTGTGGTGGGCGGTGACGCACATCAATGTGTACGGCCCCACCGAGGTCGAGGATGATGCCGCCCTCGGCATCTCCAACCAGCAGCTCGCCACCATCGAGGAGCGCCAGCGCTCCCCCGAAAGCGTCATCGACTACGCCCGCATCGACCACCGCCTGCAGCGGCTGATCGGCGAACGCGCGATGGTCGGCATGGCCGTCGGCATCGTCGAAAACGGCCAGATTCGCTTCCTCAAGGGCTATGGCGAAACCGTTGCCGGCTCGGGCGATCCGGTGGGGGTCGATACGATCTTCCGCTGGGCCTCCGTTTCAAAGGGCGTCGCCGGCGTGATGATCGCGCTGCTCGCCGAGGAAGGGAAGGTCGGCCTCTACGATCCGATCAGCAAGTACAACACCAGCCTGCGCCTGCCCGGCGGCAACGAGCACAAGGCCACCGTCGCCGACCTGATGTCGCACCGCCTCGGCCTGTTCGACCATGCAAACGATTCCAAGCTGGAGGACGGGATCGACCCCCGCCTCCTCCGCTCACAGCTCGCGATGGTGAACGCGATCTGCTCGCCCGGCCAGTGCCACGCCTACCAGAACGTCGCCTACGACGCCGCGTCCGAGATCGTCGAGAAAGTCACCGGCAAGCCCTATGCGGAGGCAGTGCGCGAGCGCCTGTTCGGCCCGCTCGGCATGACCTCGGCGTCGATGACCCGCGATGCCCTCATGTCCTCGCAAAGCTGGGCCCGCCCGCACGTCGGCGGCAAGGGCTCCAAGCCGGTCGAAGTCACCCAGCCTTATTACAGCGTCCCCGCCGCCGGCGGCGTTAACAGCTCGATCAAGGATCTCGCCATCTGGCTCCAGGCGCAGATGGGTTTGGAACCGGCCGTCCTCTCCGAAAAGGCGCTGGAAATGGTGCGCGCCCCGCGCGCCTCCACCCCCCGCGAGCTTCGCCGAATGCGCAAGTTCCGCGAACGCATCAACACCGCCGCCTACGGCATGGGCTGGCGCAACTACGATTATGCGGGGCACCGCGTCATCGGCCACCACGGCGGCGTCCGCGGCTACCGCTCACTGGTCATGTACGATCCCGAGCGCAAGACCGGCGTCGTCGCGCTGTGGAACGGCTCTTCCGGCAAGCCCTGGGGCCTGGAGATCGAAGTCATGGACATGCTCTACCGCCTTCCCACGCGCGACTGGCTGGAGCTGGACTCGAAGCCCGCCGCGGCGCCTGCACCGGAGCCGGCCGTCGATTCGATGGGCAACAACACCATCGAAACGCAGGGAAACCCGAGGCGTTAAAAGCCCGTCTCGCCTCTGCGGGAGAGGGGTTGGGGAGAGGGGGAGTCTCGATCCCAGCACCGATGCTGCAAGGCGAACGAGACGCTAAGCGGCGGGGCCACTTATCTAATTCGTCATGCCGGACTTGATCCGGCATCCACCTTCTTGATGTCTCGGGGAAAGAAGATGGACCCCGGATCAAGTCCGGGGTGACGGCTGTGTCCGCTCCATCCCCACCGCCAACTCACCCTCTCCGCAACACCGCCCAGATCGGGAAATGATCGCTCGCCCGCTTCGCCTTTGCACTTTCATGCACGCCGCACTCGGCAACCTCGAAGCCCCCCGTCACCATGATCCGGTCGAGCCGCGCCACCGGCCGCCGCACGTGGAAGCTCTTGCCGCACTCCGCGAAACTGCACGCCTCGGCGAAGTCCTTGAGGCACCCGCCCCGCAAACTCCACTCGTTCAAGTCGCCCATCAGCACCGCCGGCATCGCCGCCGCGCGCGCGCCGAGCGCTTCCATGATCGCAACCGCCTGCCGCCGCCGCCACAGCCCGGAAAGATCGAGGTGCATGCCCACCACGCGCACATCCTCGCCGCGCAGCCGCACGTCGGCCAGCACCGCGCCGCGCGGCTCGAGCGACGGAATATGCACGAGCGCCTGGTCCAGCACCTCGGCTTCCTTGCGCACCAGGATGGCATTGCCGTGCCAGCCGATGCTGCCCTCGCGCGCCTCGAAAGCCACCGCCTTGTAGTCGCTATGCTGTTCGAGAAGGGGCAGGGGGATCGCGCTCGCCCGCGCGCCGAAGCGCCGGTCGGCCTCCTGGAGCGCGATCACATCGGCGCCCAGTTCGTTCAGCACGTCGATGGTCCGCTCCGGCTTCCGTCGCCGGTCGGTGCCGATCGCTTTGCGCATGTTGTAGCTGGCGACGCGGATCATCGCCGCCGCTCTTGGCCGCGCCGCGCCGCCCGCGCAACCGCTTCGTCAGTGGCCCTTGCGGTCGGTCAGCTTGCCGAGCTGGTGGTCGAGCGCCCGCACCACCTTCTTGGCGGCTCCGATCACCGCCCGCTCATAGGTGTCGCCCTCGTCGATCGCCGCAACCGGCTGAATGCCGTTCACCCGCGCCTCCATCGACGCCCGCTTGTCGGCATTGCCGCCGCGGGGCCCGTTGATGTCGGACATATGAACCTCGACATCGGTGATCCGCCCCTCGAAGCGGGCAAGCCTTTGCTTGATCTGCTCCTCGAGGCGGGTGTCGCGGTCGTTGTCGCTGGGAACCTGGTTGTCGGCATGAATTTGGATAAACAATTTTACTCTCCACTGGTAGCCCAGGGAGAATGCGAGGGAAGGGCAGGCGTTCCGTGCTTTCGTCCCACGAAGGCAGTCTTTCAACTGGTTGGAGATGGGAGGGGACCCGCATATCTCCTCTTCCCCGTCACCCCCGCGAAAGCGGGGTCCCGCTTCTTCCTCCTGGCGCACTGCTCAAGCGGGACCCCCGCTTTCGCGGGGGTGACGGGCAGAAACGCGGTACTTTCCTACAACCAGTCGTTCATGGTACGTTCCGCTGATGATTCGTCAGTCGTCTTCTTTGTTGAACTCCCGCCGCCCGACCGCCGCGCACCCCCCCGCCAGTTTTGACAGAATGGACGCAATTCCCCTGCCGACGCCTCCACTTCGTCAACTCTCACCCGCTTCCGCCCCGCCCCGCCACCCGCTACGCCTCCGCCGATGGTGAAGCCGAAGAAGAGATATGTCTGCCAGGCCTGCGGCTCCGTGCAGAGCCGCTGGGTGGGCCAGTGCCCAGATTGCTCCGAATGGAACACTTTGGTCGAGGATGCCGGCGCGGCCGCCGTCACCACCTTCTCCGCCCGCCACAATCTGCGCGGCGGCGGCCGGGCGATCGAGCTGGTCGGGCTCGACGCCGAAGTCACCCTGCCGCCGCGCATGTCCACCGGCATCCGCGAATTCGACCGGGCAATGGGCGGCGGCATCGTCGCCGGCTCGGCAACCCTGATCGGCGGAGATCCCGGCATCGGCAAATCCACCCTGCTCCTGCAGGCCGCCGCCCGCATCGCCGAACGCGGCCTCGCCGTCGCTTATATCTCCGGCGAGGAAGCCACCGACCAGGTGCGCCTGCGCGCCCGCCGTCTCGGCCTCGGCTCCGCCCCGGTGAAGCTCGCCGCCGCGACCTCGGTGCGCGACATCCTCACCACGCTGGGCGACGGCCCGCCGCCCGCGCTGCTGGTCATCGATTCCATTCAGACCATGCATTCCGATCTGATCGAGGGCGCTCCCGGCACGGTCAGCCAGGTCCGCGCCTCGGCCGGCGAACTGATCCGCTACGCCAAGGAAAGCGGCGCCGCCTTGGTCCTCGTCGGCCACGTCACCAAGGACGGCTCGATCGCGGGCCCGCGGGTGTTGGAGCACATGGTCGACACCGTTCTCTCCTTCGAAGGCGAGCGAAGCCACCTCTACCGGATCCTGCGCGCCGCCAAGAACCGCTTCGGCGGCACCGACGAGATCGGCGTCTTCTCGATGGGGGAAGGCGGCCTCGACGAAGTCGGCAACCCTTCGGCGCTTTTCCTCACCCACCGCGGCGAGGCGGTGTCCGGCGCGGTGGTCTTCCCGGCCCTGGAAGGCACCCGCCCGGTTCTGGTCGAAATCCAGGCCCTCACCGTCCGCCTGGCAAGCGGCGCCACCCCCCGCCGCGCCGTGGTCGGCTGGGACTCGGGCCGCCTCGCAATGATCCTCGCCGTGCTGGAGGCACGCTGCGGCCTCAGCTTCTCCACCAGCGAGGTCTACCTCAACATCGCCGGCGGCTACCGGGTCAGCGACCCCGCCGCCGACCTCGCCGTCGCCGCCGCCCTGGTCTCGGCCCTGTCCGAACGCCCCGTCCCCGCCGAAGCCGTCGCGTTCGGCGAAGTCGCTCTATCCGGCGAAATCCGCCCCGTCGCCCACGGCGGCCTGCGCCTCAAGGAAGCCGCCAAACTCGGCTTCGACCGCGCGCTCGTCCCCGCCTCCCTCAAGGAAGACCCAAGCGCCATGTCGCTAACGTCCTTCCGCACCCTGCGCGACGTGGTAGACCATGTGCTGGGCCGCTAAAAATCCTCCCCTGCCTTTGCAGGGGAGGGGGACCATGCGAAGCATGGTGGAGGGGCCGGAGCGAAGCGGAGGTGCTGCCCGTTCGCTTTGCTCGCGCCCCTCCACCACTCGCTGGCGCGAGCGGTCCCCCTCCCCGAGCAAGCTCGGGGAGGATCAGCGCCTTCCCCTCGCCATAAACTCCCGTTAGCAGTTGCAGCATGACGGCGCTCGACATCATAGTGCTCCTCCTGGTCGGCGGCGGCCTGGTCCAGGGCTGGTTCAAGGGCTTCGCCGGCGAAGTGCTGAGCCTCGCCTCGTGGATCGTCGCCATCGTTGCGCTGAAGCTCTTCCACACCCCCGTCACCAACGCCCTCACCGGCGCCGTCGGCACCCCCTCGGGCGCCGCGGTGCTCGCCTTTGCCCTGGTCTTCGGCATCACCTTCATCATCGGCAAGCTCGTTGCCCGCCGCGTCGGCGGCGGCGTTCGCAAGTCGGTGATCGGCCCGGTCGACCGCATCCTCGGCTCCGGCTTCGGCGCCTTGAAGGGCCTGATCTTCGCCACTTTGGCCTATCTCGCCGCCAACCTCGTCTACGACACGGTGTGGGGTCGCACCGCCCAGCGCCCCGAATGGATGGCGAACTCGCGCACCTATCCGCTGCTTTACGCCAGCGGCAACGCCATCGTGGAGTTCGTCGCCTGGCGCCGCGGCACCCCGACCGATCCGAGCTCCCGCCAGAACGGCCCCACCGTGACCCGCGGCAACGGCGCGCAATGACCGGAATCCGCCTCCACGACACCATGGCCCGCGAGAAGCGCGTCTTCACCCCCGCCGATCCGGCGCGGGTGACGCTCTACGTCTGCGGCCCCACCGTCTACAGCCGCGCCCACATCGGCAACGCCCGCCCGGCCGTGGTGTTCGACACGCTCTCGCGGCTGCTCCGCCACACTTATGGTGAGCACAACGTGGTCTACGCCCGCAACGTCACCGACGTGGACGACAAGATCATCGAAGCCGCGGCCGCCGAAGGTGTCGAGCCCGCGGTGATCACCCGCCGCTTCGAGGACTTCTACCTCGCCGACATGGGCGCGCTCGGCGTCCGCCCCCCCGATCTCGCCCCCAAGGCGACCGAGACCGTCACAGAAATGGTGGCGATGATCGCCCGGCTGATCGAGACCGGCAACGCCTATGAAGCCGACGGCCACGTCCTCTTCAACGTCCCCTCCGACCCTGGTTACGGCGCGCTCGGCCGCCGCGACCGCGACGCAATGATCGCCGGCGCCCGGGTCGAAGTCGCCTCCTACAAGAAGGACCCGTCCGATTTCGTCCTGTGGAAGCCGTCGCCCGAAGACATGATCGGCTGGCCGAGCCCTTGGGGCCGCGGCCGCCCCGGCTGGCACATCGAATGCTCGGCGATGATCGAGAAGCATCTCGGGCAAACCATCGACATCCACGGCGGCGGGCTGGACCTCATCTTCCCCCACCACGAAAACGAACTCGCCCAAAGCCGCTGCGCCCACGCCGGCGCCCCGCTCGCCCGCTACTGGCTCCACAACGGCTTCCTCTCCATGGCCGGCTCCGAGAAGATGTCGAAGAGCCTCGGCAACGTCGTCACTGTGGGTGACCTGCTGGACCAGGGCCACAACGGCGAGACCCTGCGCCTCGCCCTGCTCTCCGCGCATTACCGCCAGCCGCTCGAATGGTCCGAGCAGCTCGTCGCCCAGTCCAAGGCAACCCTCGACCGCCTGTACCGCAGCGCCGGCCAGGCCGAGGCAGGGGAGGCGGATCAAAGCGTTTTGGAAGCGCTCTCCGACGACCTCAACACCCCGCTTGCGCTCTCGCGCCTGGCAGCGATCGACGATCCGGGGGTATTGAAAGCGTCCGCCCAGATCCTCGGCCTGCTCGAGCAAAGCCATGCGGCCTGGTTCCAGGGCGAGGGCGACAGCCGTATCGACGCCCTCGTCGCCGCCCGCACCGAAGCCAAGAAGAACCGCGACTTCGCCGAGGCGGACCGCATCCGTGCCGAGCTTACCGCCGAAGGCATCGTCCTGGAGGATGGCCCGCAAGGCACAAGCTGGCGCCGCGCCTGACCTCAATCTATAGGCGCCCCGTGCCAACCGCCCTCTACAACCGCGACATCCTGCGCCTCGCCGCTTCGATTCCCCATCAGGGCCGCCTCGCCGCGCCCCAGGCGACGGCCGAGAAGCGCTCTCCCGTCTGCGGCAGCCGCGTCGTCGTCGACGTGGTGCTGGACAGGCAGGACAGGGTCTTTGCATTGGGCCAGGAGGTGAAGGCCTGCGCGCTCGGCCAAGCCTCCGCCGCCCTGATGGGCGCCCACGCACTCGGCGCCACCGCCGCCGACCTCGCCGCCGCCCGCGACGCGCTCGCCGCC
>DASWMM010000177.1:0-4993 GCA_036399755.1 Allosphingosinicella sp. | reverse complement strand
CAACGATCTCGTCTCCGGCCATCCCATCGGCCAGTCGATGATGGTGTGGACGTCGCTGTTCCTGCTCCTCGAGCTTGCCGACAGCCGCACCGGCTGGCGCGATTACTGGATCGACTGGCTGTTCGCGGCGGTGGCGATCCTTGCCCACGGCTTCGGCGGGTGGTTCATCGCGCGGCAGATGCACAGCCGGGCCGAGTTCGTCATCCTCCTCCCCCAGATCTGCCTTTCGATCCTCGCTTATCCATTGGTGGCGCGATTGGTGGTCGGGCTCGACCGATGGCGGCTGGCGCGATGAGCCGGCGCTACCAGCCCATCGTCACCGAGAATAACCAGGTCTACACCTTCACCCGCCGCGCGCTGGTGGTGGGCGGGTTGCAGGGCGTGCTCGCCACCGGCCTTGCCGCGCGCATGGGCTGGATCGCAATCCACGAAAACGAGCGCTGGAAGCTGCAGTCCGAATCCAACCGGGTGCAGATGCGGCTGATCCCGCCGCGGCGGGGCTGGCTTGTCGATCGCGCGGGGCAGCCGATCGCGATCAACCGCTCCGATTTCCGGGTCGATCTGATCCCCGATCGCCTCAAGGAGCCGGACCGGATCCTCGCCGAGCTCGTCCGGCTGCTCGATCTCCCGCCCGACGAGGTCGAGCGGATCAAGGAGGAGTTGGGCCGCGCCGCCGGATACCAGCCGGTCCCGGTCGCCGAGAATTTGCCGTTCGAGAAATACGCCGCGATCACGGTCCGCCTGCCCGAACTGCCGGGCGTTGCCCCGCTGCGCGCCTTTTCCCGCTTTTATCCGGACGGCGCTGCGGTCGCCCACCTGGTCGGTTATGTCGGAACGCCGAACAAGGAGGAATATGAAAAGGAGAACAAGCTCCCCCTCCTGATCACGCCCGGCTTCAAGATCGGCAAGGAGGGGCTGGAAAAGACCATGGAGCCGCGGCTGCGCGGCAAACCCGGCGCCCAGCGGGTCGAGGTCACTGCCGGCGGCACCCTGGTGCGCGAGCTTTCGACGCTTCAGGACGTCAGCGGCAGCCCGCTTGCCCTCACCGTGGATGCCGGCCTGCAGACCTTTGCCGCGCGCCGGCTGGGCGAGGAATCCGGTTCGGTGGTGGTGCTCGATTGCCTGACCGGCGACATTCTCGCGCTCGCCTCGATGCCGGCCTACGATCCCAACAACTTCACCGACGGCATCAGCCAGAACGAATGGAAGATGCTTGCGCAGGACGAGCGCCACCCGCTGATCAACAAGGCGCTGAATGGCCTTTACCCGCCCGGATCGACCTTCAAGCCGATGGTTGCGATGGCGATCCAGCAGGCGGGGATCGATCCGACGGCGCGGATCAACTGCCCGGGCGGCTTCCAGCTCGGCAACCGTTTCTTCCGCTGCCTCGGCCGCCACGGCTCGATGAACATGCACACGGCGATCGCCAAGAGCTGCAACACCTATTTCTACGCCATGGGCCGCCGCGCCGGGATCGACATCATCTCGGCGATGGGCAAGCGCCTCGGCTTCGGCCAGAAGTTCGATCTGCCGGTGGTGTCCCAGAATTACGGCACCATGCCGAGCGCGCCGTGGAAAAAGGCGCGCTTCGAGAAGGGCAAGAAGCTGGTCGAGCGGCCCGACTGGACCGAATCCGACACGCTCAACACGTCGATCGGCCAGGGCTTCGTGATCGTGAACCCGCTGCAGCTCGCCGTCATGGTCGGCCGGGTCGCCTCCGGCCTCGACATCCAGCCCCATATCGTGCGCGCCAAGCGGCCTCCCCCTGCCCCCCTGCCCTTTGCCAAAGCGCATTTCGAAGCGGTGCGCAGCGGCATGTGGGAAGTTGTAAACGGCGCCGGCACCGCCGGGCGAAGCCGGCTCGAGCTGCCCGGAATCGAGATGGGCGGCAAGACCGGCACCGCGCAGGTGCGGCGCATCACCGGATCGCAGCGCGGCCAATCGGGCGACTGGAAATATCGCGATCACGGCCTGTTCGTCTGCTTCGCGCCGACCGCCAACCCGCGCTACGCCTGTTCGGTGGTGATCGAGCATGGCATGGGCGGCGCCCGCGCCGCGGCACCGGTGGCGAAGGACGTCTTGACCTACCTGTTCGACAAGGAGCGGGCGATGGCCTCGCTCACCAAGTTCGAGGAACAATGGGGCGGGACCATGGCCGAGCGTATGGCGGCGCGCGCGCAGCGCTGGCTCGCCGCCAACGCCGCGCCCAAGCCGCCCGAGGGCACGCGCTGATGCGGCATGGCTTCGTCCCCGGCGCAATCGCCGATCTGCCCTGGGGCATGCTGGCGATCGTCTTCACGCTCGCCGGTGCCGGCATTCTCGGCCTGTATTCGGCGGCGGGGGGATCGCTCTTCCCTTGGGCGCTGATGCACGCCGCGCGCTTCACCGCGTTTCTCAGCTTGGCGTTCTTCCTGTCGCGATTTCGGATGCAGACCTTTCACGACCTTGCCTGGCTTGGCTATGCCGGCGGGATCGTGCTCCTCATACTGACCCTGATTTTGGGCGTGATCGGTGGCGGGGCGCGAAGCTGGCTGGAGCTCGGCTTTCTGCGATTGCAGCCTTCGGAGCTGATGAAGGTCAGCATCGTGCTGGTCCTCGCCCGCTTCTACAGCCACATCCCGCCGCGCGAGACTCGCCGCTTCTCCGCGATCTGGCCGGTGGGGGTGTTTCTTGCGCCGCCGATCGGGCTGATCCTGCTCCAGCCCGATCTCGGCACCACCATGCTGATCGTGCTCAACACCGTGGCCTTGATGTTCATGGCGGGCCTACCCTTGCGGCTGTTCATCGGCAGTGGGCTTCTGGTCGGCGCGGCACTGCCGCTCGTCTACCACACGCTGCTCTTGCCCCACCAGCAGGAGCGGGTTCTGATCTTCCTCAACCCGGAAGCTGATCCGCTCGGTTCGGGCTACCACCTCACCCAATCCAAGATCGCAATCGGGTCGGGCGGCATCTTCGGCAAAGGTTTCCTGAACGGCACCCAGAGCCACCTTCATTACCTGCCCGAACAGCATACCGACTTCATCTTCTCGGCCATCGCCGAGGAGTGGGGCCTGGTCGGCGGCGTGTTCCTGATCGTGTTGTTCTTTCTGCTCCTGAAGTGGGGCATGGGCGTTGCGCTCGACGCCAAGGGCAAGTTCGAACGGCTGGTCGCCGCCGGGCTCAGCCTCACCATCTTCTTCTACATCGCCATCAACCTGATGATGGTGATGGGCCTCGCGCCGGTGGTGGGCATCCCCCTCCCCCTCGTTTCCTATGGCGGTTCGGCGATGCTGACGGTGATGATCTGCCTCGGCATTTTGATGGCCATCGACCGCGGCAACCGGGCGGAGCGCAACCGGCGTTGAACAGGCGAGAGAGGCGCTTGCAATCGCCGCCCGCCCCCACTAGACGGCCCATCTGCCCAGCAAGGCACGGACGCATAGCTCAGTTGGTAGAGCAGCTGACTCTTAATCAGCGGGTCCTAGGTTCGAGCCCTAGTGCGTCCACCACCTTTTTAAACGGATTTGGCTCCTCCGCTGTCCAACGGCAGCCGGCTCGCCCACCGTCTTCCCCTTTTCGACATCTACTATGCGCCGCTCACCGTCTCGGCATGGACACGTCGAGGCGGACCGCTTCAGCCTCATTGAGTTCGAGCGGGTGCCTGGGGTGACACAGGGCTCCTGCACTAGCCGCCCGCGACTATCGAGGACGGCCTGCGGTGTTCGATGTTCCCGCGTGTCAGAGCAGGAAGTGCTGGCTGCCCCAGAGAATGTCGGAGTGGTTCGACACCTGGATGACGAGATCGGCAGTGCCGTCACCGTCCACGTCGCCCTGGACAAACCAGTCGTCGCCGTCCTGAACGACACGGAGTTCGCCGGCGACGTGGCTGAATTCGGCGATGCCGACGAAGGTGAACGCCTGGTTTCCGCCCTGGTTTTCGTTGGCGTCGATCGCCTGGAGGTCGATCCGCTCGTCGCTGTTGCTGAGCGCGAAGTCCCCGATCACATCCATGCTGTCCACGCCGTTGGACTCACCGACGTTCTCGAAACGGAAGCTGTCCTTGCCGGCTCCGCCGTTCAGAGTGTCGCTGCCCGCGCCGCCGACCAGGACATCGTTGCCGATGCCCCCGTTCAACGTGTCCGCACCGCCACGGCCCTGGAGGCGGTCCTTGCCGCTGCCGCCGGTCAAGGTGTCGCCGGCACTGCCGCCGATCACGCTTAGATCGCCGTCCAGTTCCGACGCGCCGTTTAAGGTGACGGCTCCGGCGACCGACTGGAAGGTGACGAGCAGTTTCTTGCCGGCATCGATGTTGCGGTCGTCGAGCGCGACCGAATAAGCGCTGCCCGACGGCGGAACAACGAACCCGCCATAGAAGGAAAGCTGCTCAACTTCGGAGAGGTCGTCTTCTTCGAAAGCATAAGTGCCGCCGCCGAAGAAGCCGACCGTGTCATAACCGGTGCCGCCGTTGACCGAATCGCCGTCGTCCCAGGCTTCCCCAGCGAAGACGTAATCGTTGCCGGCGCCGGTGCTCACCGCGTCGCTGCCGCCGCCGGTGATCACCACCAGATCGTTGCCCCCGGCCACCGCGATGCTGTTGCTCAGCACGTTGTCGTAGACGCCCTGACCGGCCGCGTTGGTGCCGGCGAAATTCTCGACGTTATCCGGCAAGGTGTAGAGCTGGGTATGATCGGTGGTGCTGCCGACGCCGGTTTCCACCGTGTCATTGCCCGCATTGGCTTGCTCGATCACCGTGTCGCCCAAATCGTCGACATAGAAAATGTTGTCGCCTGGGCCGCCGACAATATCGTCGCCTGCCGACACGACACCGTTGACGGTCACCGTCACGGTCCCGGTGCCACCGTCCGCTTCCGTATAAACGAAGGTGTCGGTGTCGGCCGTATTGGCGCCGCCCGAGCCTGCACCGGTGAGGCTGTCAAAGGCACCGTTCGGATCATAAGTGAGCGTGCCGTTGTTGTTCAAAGTCAGCTTCGCGCCCGACGTGAGGGTGACCGTC
>DASWMM010000176.1:0-5042 GCA_036399755.1 Allosphingosinicella sp. | reverse complement strand
AGCGGGATCTTGATGTTGACCTCATTGTCCGAGCAATCGACGCCGGCCGAATTGTCGATGAAGTCGGTGTTGATCCGACCGCCCGCTTGCGCGAACTCGATCCGCCCGGCCTGAGTGATGGCGAGGTTGGCGCCCTCGCCGATGGCCTTGGCGCGCACTTCGCCGCCGGTGATTCGGATCGCGTCGTTGGCGGGATCGCCGACCTCGGCATTGCTCTCGCTTTTCGAGCGGATGTAGGTGCCGATGCCGCCGAACCAGATGAGGTCCACCGGCGCTTTCAGGATCGCGGTGATCAGGTCCGCCGGTGCGATCTCCTCGACGTCGAGGCCGAACAGGGCGCGCACTTCGGGCGTCAGCGGAATGGTCTTCTGGCTGCGCGGGAAGATGCCCCCGCCGGCCGAGATCAGGCCCTTGTCATAATCCTCCCACGAGGAGCGCGGCAGTTCGAACAGCCGCGCCCGCTCGTCCCAGCTTTTCGCCGGATCGGGATCGGGATCGAGGAAGATGTGGCGGTGGTCGAAGGCGGCGACGAGCTTGATCGCCTTGGAGAGCAGCATGCCGTTGCCGAACACGTCGCCCGACATGTCGCCCACGCCGGTGACGCGGATCGGCTGGGTCTGCACATCGACGCCCATTTCGGCGAAGTGGCGCTGCACGCACACCCAGGCGCCCTTGGCGGTGATGCCCATCGCCTTGTGGTCGTAGCCCTGGCTTCCGCCCGAGGCGAAGGCGTCGCCGAGCCAGAAGCCGCGCTCCAGCGCAAGCGCGTTGGCGACGTCGGAGAAGGTCGCCGTACCCTTGTCGGCGGCGACGACGAAATAGGGATCGTCCTTGTCGAGGACGCGCACCTTTTGCGGGTGGACGACCTTGCCTTCGACGATGTTGTCGGTGACCGACAGAAGCGAGCGGATGAAGATGCGGTAGCTTTCGGTGCCTTCCGCGATCCAGGCGTCGCGGTCGGACACCGGCGGGAGATGCTTGGGGTAGAAGCCGCCCTTGGCGCCGGTCGGCACGATGACCGCGTTCTTGACGAGCTGCGCCTTCATCAGCCCGAGGATTTCGGTGCGGAAATCGTCGCGCCGGTCGGACCAGCGAAGGCCGCCGCGGGCGATCGGGCCGCCGCGCAGGTGGATGCCCTCGACGCGCGGCGAATAGACCCAGATTTCGCGCCACGGCACGGGCTTGGACAGGCCGGGAACGCCGGAACTGTCGAACTTGAAGGCCAGCGCTTCGTCCGCGGCGGGCGCAAAGGCGTTGGTGCGAAGCGTTGCCTTGATGACGGCCAGGAACAGGCGGAGGATTCGGTCCTCGTCGATGGCGGCGACCTGGGCGAGGCTGTCGCGGATGGCGCTTTCGGCGGCGGCCGTAGCGGCCTCGCGATTGCCCGCGCCGGCCGGATCGTGGAGCGCGTCGAACAGGGCGATCAGGCCCTGCGTCACCGCCGGCGCGCGGCGAAGCGCATCGACCGCCGTCATCAGGCTGTAGGAAATGCCGGTCTGGCGCAGGTAGCGGAACCAGGCGCGAAACAGCACCACGTCGCGGCGGCCGAGACCGGCGGCGACGAGAAGCTGGTTAAAGGGGTCGTTCTCGGCCTTGCCTTCCAGCACGTCGGCGATCGCGCGCTCGACCAGTTCCGCGCGCCCGAGCACCGACGCGGCGTCGCCCGAGCGGGTCTCCAGCACGAAATCGTGGATGTAGCCGAGCTTGCCGTCGTCCAATGCGGTCGGCACTTCCTCGAGCACCCGGAAGCCGAAATTCTCGAACACCGGCACGGCGTCCGACAGCGGGATCAGGTCGGCAAGGCGGTAGGTCTTGAGGTGCAGCCGGTTGGGCGCATCCTCCCCGCCCTGGTAGAGGCGCGCGCCGCGCTGATCCATGCCCTGCAGCGCGCTGATGCGAAGCACGTCCTCCGCCGCTTCCTCGGCCGAAGTGCTGAGGCGGTAGCCTTCCGGAAAATCGGGGAAATAGGAGATTGCGAGGCGGGTCGCGCGCTGCGCGCCGACGAGGTTGCCGAGCGCTTCCTCGACCGCGGGCTCCCAGCCGCGCACCATCTCGTGGAGGCGGCGGTTCAGTTCGGCGACGTTGGGCGTCTCCGTCTCCGGCCCGACGTAGAGGGTGTAGCGGATCAGGGCGAGGTCGCCGTCGCCAAGCTCCACCGACCAGTTGGAAATACGGCCCGACGATTCGGTCTCGATCATCGATCCGATGGCGAGACGGCGGCGGGTGGTGAGCTCGTCGCGGGGCAGCCACACAAAGGCGAACATGTTGCCCTTGAGCAGCGAGCGGACGAGGATGATGGTCGGCCGCGGCCGATCGGCGAGCGACATGGCGGTGGTGACGAGTTCGCGCACGCAGTCCATCGACAGCCCGACGAGGAGATCGTGCGGGAGGGCGTTGACCGCATGGCGAAGGGCCTTGCCGCTGTGGCCGGACGGGTCGAAGCCGAACTCCTCCTCGAGCTGCTTCAGGCGCGCGTTGAGCAGCGGCACCTTTTCCACCGGCGAACTCAACGCTTCGCTGGTCCACAGGCCGGCATGGACACCGATGCCGGTGATCCTGTCGCCGTCGCGCACCGGGACGACGACCAGGTCCAGCGGCACGCGGCGGTGAACGGAGGCGCGGCGCTCCGCCTTGGCCATGAGCGGGATGGAGCCGCCGGATTCGAAATAGCGGATGGCGCCCATCGAGCCGCCCGGATCGGTCGGGTCGCCGGGGAAGCGGAACAGGCCAAGCGCGTCGCGGGCACCGCCGTCGGGCGTTTCGACTTCGTAGCCGAGCAGCGTCATCGCCCCATCGGCGAACCAGCGCAGCAAGGCCGCGCCGTTGGGATCGGCCGTGGCATCGGCGTCCTGGCGCATGCGGGCCTGCATGGTGCGCCAATCGGTGACCGCGGCGCGCACGTCGGCGAGCACCCGGCGAATTTCGGCGACCACATCCTTGCGGCCGCGCGCATCCTCGCGGTCCACTTCGAGATACATCATCGATTCGCGCCGTTCGGCGTCGTCGCAGAGCGGGCCGAGGGCGGTGAGGATGTCGTCGTCGTCGCGGGTTACGCAGACCACCGGGTGGAGCAGGCGGTGAACGGTGAGGCCGCGCGCCGCCAGCGTGTTGGCGACGCTGTCGACCAGGAACGGCATATTGTCGTTGACGATGGCGATGCGCATTCGGCGCTGGCCAAGCGCGCCGCCCAGCGTTTCGACGCGGACGAGAGGCTCGCCGCGCGGACGGCTGAGCGCGCAGGCGGCGACGAATTCGGCCGCTTCGCGCCGACGCTCGGGCCCGAAATCCGCGATCTCGCCGGGCAATGCTCCGGTGACGAGTGCGTCGGCAAGGGCGTCCAGAATCCGCACGTCGGCGGTGCTTGCCGCGACGCTGCTGTCCGAGTTCATAGCTTGGCTCCGATGGGCCGGCGCCGGCTGCGCCGCGGGGATGCGCCGCCCTATGCTCCCCCGCGCCGCAAGGGGCAACCCCGGGCGGGCGCGGGAGGGGGGCGGCTTAGCGCCAGCCTAGCGAGCGGCGCTTGCGCATGATCAGGGTCGGCCACTCGCCATGATCGACGCGCCCGGCAAGCATCAGGCCGTGGCGGCGGTAGGCGGTTGCGACACCCTCCGCCTGATGATCGAGCAAGCCGGCCAGGATCAAGCGTCCGCCGGCGGCGATCGCCTTGGACACGGAGGGCGCCATGGCGATCAGCGGCGGCGCGAGGATGTTCGCGATGACGAGATCGTACGGCGCGCGGGCCTGGAGGCGGGGATGGTCCATCCCTTCCGCAACGGCGAGTTCGAGCTGGCCGCGTAGGCGTCCGAGTTTCACGCCGTTGATCCCGGCATTCTCTTCGGTGACCTCGATCGAGACGGGATCGATGTCGGAGGCGGCGGCGCGGGCGGTGGGCCACAGCCGCATCGCCGCAAAGGCGAGCAGGCCGGTGCCGGTGCCGAGATCCAGTATATCCGAAAAGGAAATGCCCTGGTCCTTGAGGCGGGACAAAGCGACAAGGCAGCCGCTGGTGGTTTCATGCTGGCCGGTGCCGAAGGCGCGTCCGGCGTCGATCTCCAGCGCGATGGCGTCGGCCGGCACTTCGTCGCGGTGGGCCGGGGTGTGGACAAAGAAGCGCCCGGCGCGGATCGGTTCGAGGCCCGCCTGGCTCAAAGTCACCCAGTCGCGCTCCTCGACGGGTTCGACGAGGGGCTCCACCGCCCCGGCGCTCGGCACCAAAGTCTTGAGCAAAGCGACCATTTCCGCGCTCGGTTCGCCGCTGAAATAAGCGTCCATCCGCCATTCGTCGGGCCGCGCCGGATCGGGCTCGCTGGTCATCAGCACCGGCGGGAAGTCGAGCTCCGCAAAGGCGGGAACGTCGTCGGGAAGCGTTTCCGCTTCGGCCTTGCTGCACGGAAGCGTGACTTTCCAGCTTTGCGTCATCATCCGATCTCGATCTGGCGCGTGGAGACGACCTTCAACGTGGAAAGGTCGATCACCCGGTGGTGGAGGCCCTCCTTCTCGCGAACGATCAGGCCCATCCGCTGCGGGCCGATCATCCACACCGATTCGACACCCCCTACGCCCCGCATGACGGTTTGCTGCCGCCCATCGGCCAAACGGCCGACGAGGACATCGAACGCGGCATCGCTTTTCGGGTTCGAATACACTTCCAGCACGTAATAGGCATAAGCCTCGGGCGTCTGTTCCGCCTCGCTTCCGCCCGCAACGGAAAGGCTTGGCTCGCTTCCTTCCTGGAATTGGCCGTTTTGCGACAAGTACGTCATTTTACCGATCCGCCGGTCGTTCGCCGGCAGAATCCGCCGGCTTTCCCCCGTCGCCTTGTTGAGCAGCAGGATATTCCGGCGGTTGCCTTCGCTACTGTCGTAGGAACGTCCCGGCTCCGACAGGGCGATGGTGAGTTCGATAAGGCCGGTGCCCGCCAGTTCGCGCGGCTGGTAGACTGCGAAGAGTTCGCCGCCCCGTTTGGCGGCCACCTTGGCCCGCTCCTGCCGGCCGCCCGGACTCGAGGCGATCATTCCGACCACCAGAATGAAGGCGAGCAG
>DASWMM010000175.1:0-2084 GCA_036399755.1 Allosphingosinicella sp. | reverse complement strand
CCCCGGAAATCCGGGGGAGAATTAAGTTCAACCCTGGCTCGCCCGGTATCGATCCAGCTCATCCCCCACCAGCCGAACGATATGGTTCACGTTGGTCGAACCCGGCGTCCCGAACGGCACACCCGCCGTGATCACGATCCGCTGGCCGCCTTTTGCGATGCCGTGGCGGAGCGCCATGCGCTTGGCCTTGGCGATCATCTCTTCGAACGAAGCGACATCTCGCGTGCGAACCGCGTGGGCGCCCCAGAGCAGTCCGAGTCGCCGGGCGGTCTTCTCGGACGGGGTGAGGACCAGCATCGGCACCGCCGGCCGCTCGCGCGACAGGCGCCGCGCGGTGGAGCCTGAGAAGGTGAAGCAGACGATTGCCGCAACGCCGACGGTGGTGACCATGGTGCTCACCGCGTGGGCGATGGCGTCAGCGGTGGTCGGGTCGGGCAGGGTCTCGGTGAAGTGAACGCGGGCGCCGTAGCTCGGGTCGTTTTCGACGCTGGTGGCGATGCGGTTCATCATCGTCACCGCTTCCAGGGGGAATTGCCCCGAGGCGCTTTCCGCCGACAGCATCACCGCGTCGGCGCCGTCATAGACCGCCGTGGCGACGTCCGACACTTCGGCGCGCGTTGGCGACGGCGATGTGATCATCGATTCGAGCATTTGGGTGGCGACCACCACCGGCCGGCCCATGCGGCGCGCCGCTTCGACGATCTTCTTCTGAGAGGGCGGCACCTGCTCCGGCGGCAGCTCGACGCCGAGATCGCCGCGCGCAACCATCACCGCGTCGGCAAGTTCGATGATGCCTTCCAGCCGGTCGATCGCGGCGGGCTTCTCGATCTTGGCGAGGAGGGCGGCGCGGCCGGCGATCAGGCGCCGGGCCTCGGCGACATCCTCGGGCCGCTGCACGAAGGAGAGCGCGATCCAGTCGGCACCGTGGTCAAGCGCGAAGACCAGGTCAGCCCGGTCCTTTTCGGTCAAGGCGGCGAGCGGCAGCACCACATCGGGGACGTTGAGGCCCTTGTTGTTCGAAATGCGCCCGCCGACTTCAACGATCGCTTCGATCCGATCCCGGGTGGCGGAGACCACGCGCTGGACGATCTTGCCGTCGTCGATCAGCAGGCGGGTGCCGACCTCGACGCCTTCGAAGATTTCGCGGTGGGGCAGGTTGGCGCGGGTGGCGTCGCCTTCCGCTTCGTCGCGGTCGAAGATGAAGGTCTGGCCGTTTTCCAGCACGGCGCCGCCGTTGGCGAACCTGCCGACGCGAAGCTTGGGCCCCTGAAGGTCGGCAAGGATGGTCATCGGCCGCTCGAGCTCCTGCTCGAGCTGGCGGATGATCGCGATCATCCTGGCGTGGTCGGCGTGGCTGCCGTGGCTCATGTTGAGCCGGAATGCGTCGGCGCCCGATTCCACCAGCCGGCGGATCATCTCGGGCGTGTTGCTGGCCGGGCCGAGGGTTGCCAGGATCCGCACCTTGCGGGTGCGGGGAACGAATGTGCTCGGGGTCGCTTCGCTGGTCGCCATGGGCGTCGGCATAAAGCCTCGTGCCGTCAGTTCAACCCGGCTTACGCGTTGGCGCGGACTTCCTTGGCCACCGCGTCGAGCAGCCCGTTCACAAACGCCGCCTCCCGCTTGTCGTAAAAGGCTTTGGCGACATCGACATATTCGGAAATTATCGAGCCGGTAGGGACGTCGATGCGCGCCACCAGTTCGTAGGTCCCGGCGCGCAGGATCTGGCGCATCGGCCGGTCGAGCCGGGTCAACGACCAGTCCTTGGCGAGCTTGCCGGCGATAAGCTCGTCAAGCTCCGCCTCGCGGGCGCCGACGCCGGCGACCACGTCGTCGAAGAAATCCACTTCCGCGTCCTCATATTCGACGCCCTCGATGGTCGCGCCGAGCCGGTGCATGTGGAATTCGTGGAGCAGCGAAGGGAGCGGCGTCTTCTCCATCTCGCGCTGGTAGAGCGCCTGGACGGCGGCGAGGCGGGCGGCGGAGCGGGAGCGCGAGCGGGCGGCGGTCTGGGACATAAGCGCCGGGCCATAGCCGCGCGCGCCCCGCCGAAGAACCCCTTTTATCCTCCCCCGGATTTCCGGGGG
>DASWMM010000174.1:0-8329 GCA_036399755.1 Allosphingosinicella sp. | reverse complement strand
CCGTGGGTTGCCCGGGCGCCTAGCAAGGGCGGCGGCGAGTGCCAAGCTTGCCCGAAGCCCCCGCTGTTCCTATGAACCGCGCGAAGCTTCAGCCGTCAGGACCTTTTCCCAATGCTTTCCTTCTTCCGCCGCGGCGTCACCGCCAAGATCATGCTCGTCGTTCTCGGCATCGGCCTGTTCGCCATCGTCATCACCGGTTTCGGCACGGGCGGCTCGGGCGTCGGGGATTTTGGGGGCGCAAGCGCGGGCACGGTCGCCTCTGTGGGCGGCGAGAAGCTTGCAGCGGAAGACGTGACCCAGCAGGTCAACCGCCAGCTCGCCGGCGCCCGCCAGCAGAATCCGGAGCTCGATCTCGCCACTTTCCTGCGCGGCAACGCACTCGATCAGATCACCGACGAGATGATCGGCGTCACCGCTGCCTTGGTGTTCGGCAAGGATCAGGGCCTTGCCGTCTCGCGGGCGATGATCGACCGGGAGATCGCGGCCATTCCCGCCTTTCAGAACCTTGCCGGCAAGTTCGACCAGAAGGCGTTCGAAGCGGCGCTGAACGCGCAGAAGATGAGCCCGGATCAGCTTCGCAAGGAAATCGAGACGCAGATGATCCAGCGCCAGTTGCTGGTCCCCGCCGCCTCCTCCGCTTACGTGCCGCGCGGCATTGCTTTCCAATATGCCTCGCTGCTGCTTGAAAGCCGAAGCGGCAGCGTGGGCCTGGTGCCCACCGCCGCGATGGGTGCCGGCAGGGAGCCGAGCGACGCAGAGGTCGCCGCTTTTTATTCCAAGAACCAGACCCGCTACATCATTCCGGAACGCCGGACGATCCGCTACGCCGCCTTCGGGCGCGAGCAGGTCGGCGCCGCCGCCAAGGCGACCGACGCCGAAATCCAGCAGACCTATCGTCAGACCCCGGCTTATGCGGCCCGTGAAACGCGGGTGCTGAGCCAGGTGGTGCTGCCCGACGAAGCCGCTGCCCGCGCGCTTGCACAAAAGGTCGCTGGCGGTGCCGCTTTCGCACAGGCGGCGCAGCAGGCCGGCTTCGGCGCCGCCGACATCGCCCTGGGCGAGCAAACCAAGGAGGCCTACGGGCGCACCTCCTCCGCCGCGGTCGCCAATGCGGTGTTCGGTGCGGCGAAGGGCGCAACCGTGGGCCCGGTCAAGGGCCCGATCGGCTGGCACGTCGTCAAGGTCGAGGACGTCAAGGTCACCCCTGCCCGTCCGCTCGAGGCAGTGCGCGGCGAAATCGTGCAAGCCATCGAACAGCGCAAGGCCCAGGAAGCTTTGGCCGACATGGCATCCCGCATCGAAACGCAGATCGCGGACGGCTCCAGCTTCGACGAAGTCGTCGCAAAGGAGAAGCTGACCGTTGTTCAGTCTCAGCCGGTGACGGCCCAGGGCGCGGTGCCCGGCAACCCGGCTTTCCGTGCGCCGCCGGAGCTTGCGCCGCTCCTCCAGGCCGCGTTCGAGGTCGAGGCCAATGCCGAGCCGGTGGTGGAAACGATTGCGCCCAACGAGCGCTTCGCCCTGCTCGGCGTCACCAACGTCATCGCCGCCGCCGCGCCGCCGCTCGCCCAGATCCGCGACAGGGTGAAGGCCGATCTCGCCGCCAGCAACGCGCGTGAGCGCGCCCGTGCGGTTGCCGCCTCGATCATGTCGAAGATCAACGCGGGCACGCCGCCGACCCGCGCCTTTGCCGAGGCGCAGGTGAAGCTTCCGGCCACCCAGCCGGTCTCGGCCCAGCGGCGCGAGATCGCCCGCCAGGGCGCGCAGGTGCCACCTGCTCTTGCGATGCTGTTCAGCATGCCGCGCGGCAAGGCGAAGCTGATTCCGGCGCCGAACGGCACCGGCTGGTTCGTCGTCTACCTGGACAAAATCACGCCCGGAAATGCCGCCGGCACGCCCGAGCTGATCGATGCGGTCAAGGGCCAGTTCGCGCAGGTGCTGGGCGATGAATATGCCCGCCAGTTCACCGCCGGAATGCGCGCCAAGGTCAAGGTCAAGCGCAACGAGGACGGCATGGCTCAGCTCCGCAAGGACCTGCTGGGAACCGGTACGGGGCAGTAAGCCCCGGCCGGGGCGAGGCGCGGCTCGTGATCCTCGTCATCGACAATCACGACAGCTTCACCTGGAACCTCGTTCACTACTTGCGCGAGCTCGGCGCCTCCGTGCAGGTCGCGCGCAGCGACGAGATCGGCGCCGCCGAGGCGCTGGCGGGCGGCGCGGACGGCATGATCATCTCCCCAGGCCCAGGCAAGCCTGACGATGCGGGCGTCTCCCTCGCGCTGGTCGCAGCCTGCGCCGAAGCCCGGATGCCCTTGCTGGGGGTGTGCCTCGGCCACCAGGCGATCGCCCAAGCCTTTGGTGGAAAGATCGTGCGCGCCGCCCGGGTGATGCACGGCAAGGCCTGCCTCGTCACCCACGACGGCAGCGGCCTCTTCGCCGGCCTCCCCTCACCCTTCACCGCCGCCCGTTACCACAGCCTCGCCGTTGACCCGGAAAGCCTGCCGCCGGAGCTGCTCGTCGACGCCACGGCAGAGGATGCGACGGTGCAGGGCCTACGCCACCGCGAGCTCCCAATCCATGGCGTCCAGTTCCACCCGGAAAGCATCGCCAGCGAACACGGCCACCGTCTCCTGAGCAACTTTCTCGCGCTGGCGAAGAAGGAAGTTGACAAGCGCCCGTAACGTTTTCTACATGTTCCCCGTCCGTTCCGAAGGGGCATGAACCATGCTGACGCGTAAGCAACACGAGCTTCTCACCTACATTCACGGCAAGCTCGCCGAAACCGGCGTGTCGCCGTCGTTTGAGGAGATGAAGGACGCGCTGGACCTCAAGTCCAAGTCGGGCGTCCACCGCCTCATCTCCGCCCTTGAGGAGCGCGGCTTCCTGCGCCGCCTGCCCAACCGGGCTCGCGCGCTTGAAGTGGTGAAGATCCCCGAGGTGAAGGCCGGCAACGTCGTCGAGCTCAAGCCGTCGGTCACGCCGCCGGCACCCGCCAACGACCAGGTCATCGACCTGCCGCTCCACGGCCGCATCGCCGCCGGCATGCCGATCGAGGCGATCGAGGGGCAGAGCAGTCTCCCCGTTCCCGCCGCCCTGCTCGGGCCGGGCGAACATTATGCGCTGGAAGTGGCGGGCGATTCGATGGTCGAGGAAGGCATTCTCGACGGCGACTACGCCCTCATTCGAAAGACGGAGACGGCGCGGGACGGCGAAATCGTGGTCGCCCTGATCAACGACGAGGAAGCGACCCTCAAGACCTTCCGCCGCGAAGGCCAGATGATCCGCCTCGATCCCGCCAACCGCCTCTACGATCCGCAACGCTACCGCCCCGACCAGGTCCGGATCCAGGGCCGCCTCGCTGGACTGTTGCGCCGCTACTAAAAACATATCGCTCGCATTGCGGATGCGAGCGGAAGGGGAGCAAAGAGATGGCGCGGTTGAATTATGTCGAGTTGCCGGTGCGCGACGTTGGCGCGACGAAGGCTTTTTACGAAACGGCCTTTGGCTGGACGCTGACGAACTTCGGGCCAACCTACGCGGCAACCTTGACCGGCGACACCGACATCGGGCTGCAGGGCGATGCCACCGAGGCCACAGCGGCGCCTCTGCCGGTGATCGACGTTCCGGACCTTGAGGCGGCGCATGCAGCCGTGCTTGCGGCGGGTGGGGAGATCATCCGCCCGACCTTCGCGTTCCCCGGCGGCCGGCGTTTCCACTTCCGCGACCCGTCGGGCAACGAGCTTGCCGCGGTCAAGGCCGACGCGCACTAGCCGATCGTGTCGATCCACTCGGGAAGTTCGGCGAAATTCGCCAGTTCCCGGTAGCGCGGATGGCTCACAGGCGCCTCGGCGGCTTCGTGGGTCCAGACCAGCTCGAACGGGACCAAGGCCGCCCAGGCGCCCGCCTCCAGCGCCGGAAGCACATCCGAGCGCATCGAATTGCCCGCCATTATCGCTTCGCCCGGTTCCACACCGTAGCGGGCAAAAATGGCCGCGTAGGTTTCCGGCTTCTTGTCGCTGACGATCTCCACGCCTGCGAACGCCTCGCCGAGGCCGGAGGCGGCAAGCTTCGCTTCCTGGTGGTGGAGATCGCCCTTGGTGACCAGCACCAGCGGCGCCCGGTCGGCAAGCTGCGGCAGCGCCTCCTCAACGCCCGGAAGCAGTTCGATCGGATGCGCCAGCATCTCGCGTCCTAACTCCAGGATCCGCTTTACCGTTGGGGCTGGAAGATCGTCGCCGGCAATCTCGCCCGCCGTTTCCAGCGCCGACAGGATGAAGCCTTTGACGCCATAGCCGTACGCCGGAACATTGCGATGCTCCACGGCGTCGAGCCGCCGCTGAACCTCCTCGGCGCCCGCAAACGGGGCAAGCAGCTCGGCGATCGACGCGAAGCAGCGGCGGAACCAGGTCTCGTTGTGCCAGAGCGTGTCGTCGGCATCTAGGCAGATCAGGCGTATCGGCATGAGCCGCGCCTTACCGCCCCTCTGCCGCCGCCGCCAGCGCCCAAGGGTGGCGCCCCTGCGTATCGGCAACCGTTTCCACCCTCGCGCGCTCGCCCAGAACGAACGCAAGCCCGCCGCTCCGGCGAAGCAGCAGCCGGTCCGCCTTCACCCACCGGGGCCTGCAGCCCGGCGGCAGGCGGCGCTCCGACACCGCGATGTCCGCTTCGGCGCAGGCACGCACAAGCTCGAAATAGGGCACCAGCCGCTCCGAGCGGGTGGCGAGCACCCGCCAGCTTCGCCCGTTGCCCTCCACATTGGCGAGGCACAGATCGGGGCTGCAGGAGGCAGTGCGGAGCAAATCAAGTTCCAGTGGCAGCGGCGCAAGGCCGCTCGTCTCGTGAAGCATATCGCGCACGTAATCGCCGGCGCGCGGGCGAAGCAGCGCCAGTCCCTCGTCGGTGCGGATCGCAAGGTGCTTGCCGTCGCCGGTGACGAGCAGGTCCGGCACTGGCGTCACGGCTACCCACAAGGCGGCCGCCGCCACCGGTGCAAGGCCCAGCAGCCGCCAGCGGGTCTTCCACAAGCACAGCCACAAGCCGCCCGCCGCGAACATGGCAAAGGCGCCGCGCGGCATGGCGGGGAGCAGGGCGACGGCGCCGGGTGCGTCCGCCACGCCGTGGGCAAGCGCAAGCAGGAACGACAAGGTCTGCCCCGTCACCCACCAGAACGGCGCGCCAAGCCCCACCGTGTCGAACAGCAAGGCCAGTGCCTCAGTCGGCATGATCACGAAGGTGGTGAGCGGAATGGCGACGATGTTGGCCAGGGCGCCGTAGGTCCCGGCCTGATGGAAGTGGAACAAGGCGATCGGGATCAGCGCCGCTTCCACCGCAAGCCCGGTCAGCACCAGGCCGAGCAGAAACCGCCCAAGTTTCGCCGGCCCTGCTTCGTCGCGCCGCTCGAGCAGGCTTCGCACGCGCGGGTGGTCGTGCAGAACCACGATGGCGATGATCGCCGCGAAGCTCATCTGAAACGACGCGCCCGGCAGGAACTCCGGCCAAAGCACGAGCACCAGCAGCGCGCCCACCGCAACCAGCCGCAAGGTCAGCGCGTCGCGCCCAAGCGCAATGCCGAGCAGGATCAGAATGGACGCAATACAGGCGCGCACCGTCGGCACCTCCGCGCCGGTGAGGAGGGTGTAGCCGATGCCGGCCAGCGCCCCCGCCCCTGCCGCCCACACCACCAACCGGAAGCGCAGCGCCAGCGCCGGGCTCAGCGCCAGGAGCTTAAGCGTCAGCAGCATCACGGCGCCGACCACCGCCGTCAGGTGAAGCCCCGACACGGAGAGCAGATGCGCCAGTCCCGAACGCCGCATCGCCTCCGCATCCTCTTCGGGGATGCCGGCCTGGTCGCCGGTTGCAAGCGCGGAGGCGATCCCGCCCTCCCCGCTTGGAAGCTTGCTCCGAATATGGTCGGCAAGCCGCTGGCGGGTGCCGGACAGGCGGCTGCGCCAGCTCGTCTCCTTCGGCGGCGCGGTCACCGCCGCGTCCAGCGCCCGCCCGGTTGCGCCAACCCCCTGAAACCACGCGGCCCGCGCAAAATCATAGGCTCCGGGCACCGCCGGCGGCGCCGGCGGCATCAGCCAAGCCCGCAGCCGCACCGTCGCGCCGGGGACGAGTCCCGGCACCGGCTTCTTCTCGTCCAGGTTGATCCGAATGCGCGTCGGCAGGCCCTGCTCCCGCACGACTACGACGATCCGCACCGCCTCCCGCGCCGGCAGCCGCTGCAGCGTCTCGACCTCACCGGTGAAGGTCGCAAGCTTCTCGCGTCCGAGCACCGGCGCCGCCACCCGCTCCGCCTTCCACCAGATGTTCCCGCACCCCAACACCGCCGCGAAGCAGAAGATCGAGATCGCCCTCCCCCAGCGCGTCCCCGGCGCAAGCGCGGCCGGCGCCAGGGCCAGCGCCCCGGCAAGAAGCAGGAAGGCAATCCACGCCCGGCTGTCCGGCAGCCAGAACCAGGCCGAAACGCCCAGCCCCAACCCCACCGGAAGCCACAGCGGCAACTGATCCCGCTCCGCATCAGCCAGCGCTTCAAGCCGCTCTGACGAACCGTCCCACCGCGCGCGCCAGGCTTCGGCCAAGCCCCTTGGTGGCGGCTCCTCCGCTATGCTAGGGGCGCTTGCCTCACCGGCCGTCATGGGCCGCATCCTTGGAGAAACGGCGCTTGAGCGCAACACCTGATCCCGGACGCGTCGTCACCCGCTTCGCGCCGTCCCCCACCGGCTTCCTCCACATCGGCGGCGCCCGCACCGCCTTGTTCAACTGGCTTTACGCGCGCCATCACGCCGGCACATTCCTGCTCCGCATCGAGGATACCGACAAGGCGCGCTCCACCGACGCCGCCATCGACGCCATCCTGGAAGGCATGCGCTGGCTGGAACTCGATTGGGAGGGCGCGGAATATTACCAGTCCCGCTTCGCCGCCCGCCACGCCGAGGTCGCCTACGAGATGCTCGCCCGCGGCCACGCCTACAAATGCTACATGACGGCGGAGGAACTCGCCGCCGGCCGCGAAAAGGCGCAGGCCGAGCGCCGCCCCTACAAGGTCGACAGCGTGTGGCGCGACTGCGCCGACGCGCCGCCCTCCCCCGACGCCCCCTTCGTCGTCCGCCTCAAGGCGCCCCGCGAAGGTGAAACGGTGATCGAGGACCAGGTCCAGGGCCGGGTCGTCGTCCAGAACGCGGAACTGGACGACATGGTCCTCCTCCGCTCCGACGGCACGCCCACCTATATGCTCGCTGTAGTAGTCGACGATCACGACATGGGCGTCACCCACGTCATCCGCGGCGACGATCACTTGAACAACGCCTTCCGGCAGCTCGGCATCATCAAGGCGATGGGTTGGCCCGAGCCGGTCTATGCCCACGTGCCGCTGATCCACGGCTCGGATGGCG
The DNA here is from genome assembly GCA_036399755.1 of Allosphingosinicella sp. Lineage (GTDB taxonomy): Bacteria > Pseudomonadota > Alphaproteobacteria > Sphingomonadales > Sphingomonadaceae > Allosphingosinicella. Next base: position 938 of record DASWMM010000174.1, on the reverse strand, counting down.
CCAAGATGTCCAAGCGCCACGGCGCCACCGGCGTCATGGACTATCACGAACTCGGCTACCTACCCGAAGCGGTGTCGAACTATCTCCTCCGCCTCGGCTGGGGCCATGGCGACGAGGAGATCATCAGCCGCGACGACGCGATCCGCTGGTTCGATCTGGCCGGGGTCGGCCGCTCGCCGTCGCGCTTCGACACCAAGAAACTCGAAAATCTGAATGGCCATTACATCCGCGAGGCCTCCGACGGGCGGCTCGCCGGCCTGGTCGCGCCGCGGGTCGAGCAGATGCTCGATGCGCGCCTCGATAGCGATGAGATCGCACTCCTCGCGAGGGCGATGCCGGAGCTCAAGCCCAGAGCGAAGAACCTCAACGAACTCGCTGAAGGTGCAACCTTCCTGTACCGCGAGCGTCCTCTCGACCTGGACGAAAAGGCCGCGCAATTGCTCGGCGGCGACGCGCCCGGGCTGCTGGCCCGTATTCATGCGGGACTCTCCGCGCTTGACGAGTGGAGCACCGAGGCGACAGAGGCTGTTATACGCAGCGTGGCCGAGACGGCCGAGGTCAAGCTCGGTCAGGTCGCGCAGCCGCTTCGAGCGGCACTTACCGGCCGGGCGACCTCGCCCGGCATATTCGATGTTCTGGTGCTGCTCGGTCGGGAGGAAAGCCTCGCCCGGATCGCGGACCGGATGAAGACGGACGGAGAATAATATGGCGAACGATTCTGCCACTCTCGATCTCGGCGGCAAGGATGTCGCCATGCCCGTGCGACAGGGCACGGTCGGACCTGATGTCATCGATATTCGCAAGCTTTATGGCCAGACCGGCGCGTTCACCTACGATCCGGGCTTCACGTCCACCGCCGCCTGCGAAAGCGCGATAACCTATATCGACGGCGACCAGGGCGTCCTCCTCCACCGCGGCTATCCGATCGATCAGCTCGC
>DASWMM010000173.1:0-4159 GCA_036399755.1 Allosphingosinicella sp. | reverse complement strand
GGCCGTTCCGTCGCGCGAGGGGTGAATTTGCGGCTGGATTGCCCACACGGATGGCAGGCGAACGACGCAGCGAGGGTTAGGCTCCGGCCTTTTTCAAGTCAAGGCGAACGCAGGCGCGAAAACCCCGGGCGGCCCGCCGTCAGAACGGCTTCACGATCACCAGAATGACGATGAGGACCGTGGCGAGGCCCGGCACCTCGTTCATGATCCTCAGCGAGCGGCCGCTGACCGGGCGCTCGCCGCGCGCAAGCTTCCTGCCATAGCCCACCATCCAGCCATGATAGGCGGAGAGGGCAAGGACGACTGCGAACTTGGCGTGGAACCACCCCTCGGCCCAGGCGCCGGTCAGCCAGGCGAGGGTGAGGCCCAGAACCCAGACCACGATCATCGCCGGCGTAATGATGATCCGGCGGAGCTTGCGCTCCCGGTCGATCCAGCGCGTCTCCTCGGCCGAGCCGGGAAGCGCCTCCTGGTGATAGACATAGTAACGCGGCAGCATGAACAAACCGGCGATCCAGAACACGACGAAGATAACGTGTCCGGCCTTGATCCAGACGTAGGTCAAGCTGAGCGCCGTCCAGAGGTCATCGCTCACCGGCGCACCAGGGCAAGCAGCTGCTCGACGTTGGCGATCGGCGTATCCGGCAAAATGCCGTGACCCAGGTTGAAGACGTGCGGCCGCTCACGGAAGCTAGATAGGATGCGCGACGCCGCGCTTTCAAGCGCCTCGCCGCCGGCGATGAGCGCGAGCGGATCGAGATTGCCCTGGACGGGGAGCTCCGGCGGGAGAGCGGAATGGGCCCATGCGGGGTCCACCGTCTCGTCGAGGCCGACCGCATCGACCCCCGTCTCGCGCGCGTAAGCGGGGAGCTTGGCGCCGGCACCCTTGGGGAAGCCGATGATGGGCGTGTCCGGATGGCGGGTCTTCAGCGCCGAGACGATCGCCGCGGTGGGCGCGATCACCCAGCGTTCGAACTGCGCCGGAGACAGCGAGCCCGACCAGCTGTCGAACAATTGCACCGCCTCCACGCCGGCACGGATCTGGCCGGAGAGATAATCGACGGTGCGCGCCGCGACCGCATCGATGATCTCCGAAAAGGCTTTTGGGTCGGCATAGGCCTTGCGGCGCGTCTCGCCCTGATCCTTGGAGCCGCGGCCCGCCACCATATAGGTCGAGACGGTCCAGGGGCTGCCCGCGAAGCCCAGGAAGGTGGTCTCCGGTGGTAGGGCAGCCGAAACGTTCTCCACAGTCCTGTAGACCGGCTCCAGGCGCTCTGGAGCGGCTTGCAGGGCGGCGAAGGCGGCATCGACCAAAGGCGGGGACAGGCGCGGACCCTCGCCGGCCTCGAAAGCGAGGTCCTGCCCCAGTCCCCACGGCACGATGAGGATGTCGGAGAAGAGGATGGCGCCGTCGAAGCCGAAGCGGCGGATCGGCTGGAGGGTAATTTCGGCCGCGGCTTCCGGGTCGGTGGCGAGGGCGAGGAAGCCTCCCTTCTGCGCCCGCAGCGCGCGATATTCGGGCAGGTAGCGCCCGGCCTGGCGCATCAGCCAAATGGGAGTTTTCTCAGCTTTTTGCCCCTTGAGGACGCTGAGCAGGGCTTTGGACTGGCCGGGCATGGAAGGGCGCTCGCTCGCCTCTCTTCTCTATAAAGAGTCTTATAGAAGAGAGTCTGTTGAAGGTTGTAGGGCGTCGAAAACGGGGGTTTATTGGCTCCGGGCGTTTTTGCAAACAGCTTGACTCCTGAAGGGCCGCGCAAGGCTGCGGATTCGCGGGAGCTTTCCCCGCTATCCACAGGCGGCCCCTCGGAACTTCCCCATCTTTGCGACTCTGTGGATCGAATCCGGATCGCGGGGACAAAGCCGAAGCTTGCAACCGTCCCGAGGCTTGAGCTAGCGATTTCCCCATGCTTATCCACAGCGGTTCCCGGCGGTGAACCCGCTGCACCTCCACCTCCTGTCGGATTCCACCGGAGAGACGCTGGAGCTCATCGCCAATGCCTGCCTCGCCCAATTCGAGGGCGTCGAGGCCCGTCGCCACCTCTGGCCCATGGTGCGCTCGGAAGGGCATCTCGACCGAGTGCTGGACGATGTCGAGCGGCGGCCGGGGCTCGTCCTCTATACCTTGGTGAACAGCACCATCCGCCGCGACCTGGAGCAGAAGACGCGGCGGCGGGGCATCCATGCCGTCTCAGTGCTCGATCCGGTGGTCCATGCCCTCTCCGCGGTGCTCGGGCAGGAAGCGAAGGGGCGGCCGGGGCGGCAGCACGTCCTCGACGCGGCCTATTTCGCCCGGGTCGACGCCATCCAGTTCACCATCGCCCATGACGACGGCGTGGGGGCCGAGAATTGGGAGGAGGCGGACATCATCCTCGCCGGCGTCTCGCGGACGTCCAAGACCCCGACCTCCATCTATCTCGCCAACCGCGGCTACAAGGTCGCCAATGTGCCGCTGGTGCCGGAAGCGCCGCCGCCGCCGGAATTCTACGGCCTCCGGCATCCGCTTGTCGTCGGCCTGACGACGAATCCCGAGCGGCTGATCCAGATCCGGCGCAACCGGCTGCTGTCGCTGAACCAGGCGCCGGAGACGGACTATGTGCACCTCGAGGCGGTGAATGCCGAGCTCGCCTTCGCCCGGCGGATCTTCGCCGACAATGGCTGGCCGGTGATCGACGTGACGCGCCGCTCGATCGAGGAAACCGCCTACGCGATCGTCAAGCTCTGCAACGAGCGGGTCGATTCGGCGGGGAAGAAGACCGGCCCGTGCGCCTGATCCTGGCTTCCAGAAGCGCGGCGCGGCATCGCATGCTCGAGGCGGCGGGGGTGCCGTTCGTGCCCGCCGAGGCGGAGCTCGACGAGGAGGCTGCCAAGGCGGGCTTGGCGGGCGCGGGCTTCGACGCGCGCGGGGTGGCGGAGGAGCTCGCCCAGCTCAAAGCCCTTTCTGTCGTGGCGGGAGCCGGCGACCTCGCCCTCGGCTCGGACCAGACGCTGGAAACGGCGGACGGCGCGATGCTGTCGAAGCCCCGATCGCGCGAGGAGGCACATGAGCAGCTGCGGGCGCTGAGCGGCCGGACCCATCGGCTCCACTCCGCAGCGGTGATCGCGCAAGACGGCGAGGCTGTCTGGTGGCACAGCGAGACCGTCACCCTCTCGATGCGTGCACTGAGCGAGGACTTCCTCCGCGCCTATCTCGACCGCGAATATGAAGCGATCCGCTGGAGCGTCGGCGGCTACCGCATCGAGGGCCCGGGCGTGCAGCTGTTCGACGAAATCGACGGCAGCCACTTCGCGATTCTGGGGATGCCGCTCCTGCCCTTGCTCGCTTATCTTCGCGAGCGCGGACTGGTGCCGCGCTGATGGGTGTCCCTTATGCCGAGGTGATCGGCGATCCGATCGCCCATTCCAAGTCGCCCGCGATTCACAAATTCTGGCTCGAGGCGACGAGTATGGAGGGCGACTACCGGGCGACGCAAGTCAGGAAGGCCGATCTTGTGCCGTATCTCGCGGAGCGGCGGGCGGATCCGGACTGGCGCGGCTGCAACCTTACGATGCCGCTCAAGGCCGAGGTGGCGCCGCTCCTCGACGGCAGCTTCCCCGCGGCGGCGGCGGCCGGGGCCGTCAACACGGTCTTCCGCCACGGCGAGAAGCTGATCGGCAACAATACGGACCTGAGGGGCTTCGCCGAGCCGTTCCGCGACGTGCACCAGGCGCGGGGCTCGGCCCTCATCCTGGGCGCAGGCGGGGCCGCGCGAGCCGTGTTCATCGCCCTAGCCGGCCTGGGGTTCGAGCCGGTCCGGGTCATGGCCCGCAAGCCGCTCGTCAGGTCGGGAGGGCATCCGTCCTTCATGAGGCATGCCTGGCTCCCGATGGAGAGGCTCCTCCCCGCCGCGGACCTGGTGGTGAACGCCACGCCGATCGGCATGGCCGGGGGGCCGCAACTGGATTTCGACCTGTCGCAGCTTCCATCGGGCGCCTGCGCCTACGACCTCGTCTACAATCCCCTTGAAACGCCGTTCCTGGCGGCAGCGCGGCGCCGGGGGCTGCGGACGATCGACGGGCTGGCGATGCTGATCGGCCAGGCGGCGTGGGCCTTCACCCACTTCTTCGAGGCGGATCCGCCGCGCGAGCTGGACGGGGCACTGCGCGAGCTATTGACGCAATG
>DASWMM010000172.1:0-10109 GCA_036399755.1 Allosphingosinicella sp. | reverse complement strand
CGCGGCAAAGGCGATGACGGCGGCGCCTGGCGCTTCCCCTTCCTGGTCGCCTTTCACCGGCGGCTGATCGAGCGCTGCTTCGCGGGCGGCGGGGTGGAGATCGTGCGGGTCTCCTGCGGCGGCGAGGCGATCGGCTATATCCACTGCCTGGTGCGCGGCGGGTGGATCGGCAGCTACCTGTCGGGCTTCGCCTATGAGGCGGACAACAAGGTGAAGCCGGGGCTGGTGAGTTTCGCCATGTACATCCAACACCGTCTCGATGTCGGCGGCGACGTGTTCGATTTCCTGGCCGGGGACCATCGCTACAAGACGAGCCTTGGGACGCCTGGGCAGCGCCTGTACTGGTTCCGCGTGCAGGAGAAACGGCCGCAGTTCCTCGCCGAGCGGGGGCTGCGGTGGGTGAAGCAGAAGGTGGAGCAGGTGCGTGGAGGCAAGGGGCAGACCTAGCCCCTCCCCGTCACCCCCTCGAAAGCGGGGGTCCCGCTTCTTTTTCTATCCCGCTGCCTCAAGAAGGAAGAAGCGGGATTCCCGCTCTCGCGGGAATGACAGTGGAGGTTACGCCGCGACGGCTGCTTCGAACTCGGCTTCGGCAAGGAAGCGCTCGGCGTCCAAGGCCGCCATGCAGCCGGTGCCGGCGGCGGTGACGGCCTGGCGGTAGGTCTTGTCCATGACGTCGCCGCAGGCGAAGACGCCGGGAACGCTGGTGCGGGTGCTGCCGGTCTCGACTTCCATATAGCCGTCCTTGTCGAGGGCGAGCTTGCCCGCGAACAGCTCGGTGGCCGGCGAATGGCCGATGGCGACGAAGCCGCCGTCCACCTCGATGCGGCTGACCTCGCCGGTCTTGGTGTCGCGAAGGTCGATGCCGGTCAGGCCCTCGGGCGTGCCGCCGGCGACGAACTGGTCGACCGCCTTGTTCCACAGGATGTTGATGTTGGGGTGGGCGAACAGCCGGTCCTGCAGGATCTTCTCGGCGCGGAGCGAATCGCGGCGGTGGATCAGGGTGACGTCGTGGCTGTGGTTGGTCATGTAGAGCGCTTCCTCGACCGCGGTGTTGCCGCCGCCGATCACCGCCACCTTCTTGCCGCGGTAGAAGAAGCCGTCGCAGGTCGCGCAGGCGGAGACGCCCTTGCCCTTGAGGTGCTCTTCGCTGGGGAGGTTCAGCCACTTGGCCTGGGCGCCGGTGGCGATCACCAGCACGTCGCCGGTGTAGACGGTGCCGCCGTCGCCGACCAGGCGGAAGGGGCGCTGGGAAAGATCGACCTCGACGATGTGGTCCCACATCATCTTGGCGCCGACATGCTCGGCCTGGGCCTGCATCTGCTCCATCAGCCAGGGGCCCTGGATGACGTCCTTGAAGCCGGGGTAATTCTCGACATCGGTGGTGGTGGTGAGCTGGCCGCCGGGCTGGATGCCCTGGACGACGATCGGCGCCATGCCGGCGCGGGCGCCGTAGATCGCCGCCGAAAGCCCCGCCGGGCCCGAGCCGAGGATGAGCATGCGCGTGGAATGGGTGGCGGCCATGGCGTCTGTTTGCGTCCTGGATGGAGAGGTGATGGGTGCGAGATAGGGTCTCCCCCTCCCCTCGCGCAACCACCCATTTGCCCGGCCCCGGCGGCGCTGGTAAGGCCGGGACCAGTTTACGCATCCAAGCGAAGAGGCTTCCCCATGAACGCGCCCGCCCCCATCCACGACAATCCCCTCGGCCTCGACGGTTTCGAGTTCGTCGAATTCACCGGCCCCGATCCGGAGGCGCTGGCGGGCTTGTTCACGGCTTTGGGCTTCACCCACATGGGCAATCACCGGTCCAAGAACGTGCGCCATTACGCGCAGGGCGACATCAACTTCATCCTCAACATGGACCCGGCCGGCCAGGCCGCCGACTTCCGCGCGGCGCATGGCCCGTCGGCCAACGGCATGGCGTTCCGGGTGAAGGACTCGAAAAAGGCGTTCGCAATGGCGGTGGAGCGCGGCGCCGTTGCGGTGGACACGCCGCGCGGGCCTGGCGAGCTGGAAATCCCGGCGATCGAGGGGATCGGCGGCTCCTATTTGTACCTGGTTGACCGCTACGGCGCCGAGCAGATCTACGATGTGGACTTCGAGCCGGTGGACGGCGCTGTGCGCGACGGCAATGCGGTGGGGCTGCACACGCTGGACCACCTCACCCACAATGTGAACCGCGGCCGGATGACCTATTGGGCCGAGTTCTACGAGCGGATCTTCAACTTCCGGCAGATCCGCTACTTCGACATCGAGGGGCAGCAGACCGCTTTGGTCTCGAAGGCGATGACCGCGCCCGACGACAAGATCCGCATTCCCTTGAACGAAAGCCAAGACGACCACAGCCAGATCGAGGAGTTCCTGCGCGAGTATAAGGGCGAGGGAATTCAGCATCTTGCGCTGGCAACCAACGACATCTTCGCAACTGTCGATGCGCTTCGGGCCAACGGCATCCGCTTTCAGGACAGCCCAGAGACCTATTTCGACATGATCGACGCGCGGCTTCCCGGCCACGGCCACAGCGTTGCCGAGATGCGCAAGCGCCGGGTTTTGATCGACGGCTCGCCCGAGACCGGTGAGGGCCTGCTGCTGCAGATCTTCACCGAGAACATGGTTGGGCCGATCTTCTTCGAGATCATCCAGCGCAAGGGCAATCAGGGCTTCGGCGAGGGCAATTTCAAGGCGTTGTTCGAATCGATCGAGCTCGACCAGATCCGCCGCGGCGTGCTTCCCGCGACGGGGGATCATGGCTGAGCACGACGATCCTGAAGGCGGCGGCGGCGGTCCCGTCGCCATCGCCCACGTCTACAGCCAGGTCGAAGCCGACGTGATCGCGGCGACGCTCCAGGCTTATGGCTTCACCGTGGTGGCGGGAAGCCGTGGCGCCATTTCGGTAATGCCCTACCTGATGGTGGGATTGGGCGGCATTCCGATCGCGGTTGCCGCGGGCGAGGCGGAGGATGCGATCGCGCTGATGGCGGAGATCGATTCCGGCTGGACCTGCCCCGAGGCGCCGTTCGATGCCAATCCGGCGATCAACGGTGCGCTCTCGCTTGGCACCACCTATTCCGGCGCGGTGCCGATGCCGCGGGTGGAAGGCGACTATGCCTGGCGGCGGCGTCAGCCCGGGCCGGGACCCTCGGCGCGATAATCGAGCGAGCGGCTGTGCAGGGTGCGCGGCGCGCCGGCATCCAGATCTTCGCGCAACGCCTCCATCAGTGCCGCCAGGCTGCGCTGCGTCTTTTCCGGCAGGCACAGGAAAGCGGACAGGAGCCGCGTCGCCTGATCACCGAGCCGGCCGCTTTCGGTGCGCTGTCCGGTGAGGACGTAGAGGACATCCACGTTGGCGTCGGCAAGACGTGCCAGGTAGTCGGCGCGAAGCTCCCGCCGGTCGTTCTCGTAAAGGCTTTGTTTTGGAACGTCCGTGCCGACCAGCGCCGCGAAATCCGCCTGCTTCAGCCCCAGTCTTTTACGTTCTTCAGCGAGTCGTGCCCCGAAACTCATCGATTTTGCAGAATCCCTCAAGAAGATTCATCCACTTTGGAGGAATAATAGTGGAAGCGTCGGTGAGGTATTGCACAAGACCCCTCTCAATGTCTCGCAAAAGCGGGGAATTTCGCCGCGGACACGGTGGATGCGCAGCAGCGGGTCTCGCTCGCCGCCGTACGAGCGGCCTGTCGACGTGCACGCTTCGATCGATTTCGGTGGAAATGGTAGCGGAGGAGGGACTTGAACCCCCGACACGCGGATTATGATTCCGCTGCTCTAACCAGCTGAGCTACTCCGCCCCAATGGGCCTGCGCCGCGGCTCGGCCGGCGGGCGTGGCGGGCTATAGGCAGGGCGGCATGGCTGGTCAACCGCGCGCAAACAGGCGTCCGCCGACGGGGCTTCTCCGACCGCCGCCCTCCCGGGAACCGCGCCGCCCTCCCCACGTTTGCCGCACGATTGGAGAGCCCGTTTATGGAATTGCTGACCCCGCTTGAGACGCTGTGCCGGATCATCATCCGCGCCCGCGAGAACGAGGCCCAGGTGCCCGCTCAGGATCCGGACGACGACGCCGACAATGTCGACGATTTCGAGGACGAGGACGGCGGCGGCGGCGGGCTTTCGGCGCTTGAGGACGAGCTCAACGACGTTGAGGAGGAGCTGCGCGCGACCCTGGACGACCTCGCCGACGACCAGCTTGCCGAGACGCTTGCGCTGGCGTGGGTCGGCCGCGGCACATTCGACGTCAGCGAATGGGACGATGCAACCGCGGAAGCCAACGACATCGATCCGGAGAGCTCGATCGACGAGCTGCTCGACATGCCGCTGCTCGCTTCGCACCTCGAGGCCGGCCTGGCCGCGTTCGACTATAGCTGCGACGGGCTGGGGCAGCTTGACTAGCCCCGCCGCTCAGCCCCGGAAGGTGTAGGCCTTCACCGGCTCCCAGGGTCCGCCGAGGTAGCGCCAGCTCGCCAGGCCGCGGATCGCAAGCGGGCGGGGCTCGAAGGTGGCGCGCAGCTGGGCCTGGAGCGCCTTGGCGAGCTTCGGCTCGACCTTGTTCTGGATGGTGATGTGCGGGCGCCAGCGGGCCTGGTCCTGCGGGGTGAGGAGGCCGCGCAGCGCTTCGGCGAGATCCTGGCGGATGTCCTCCAGCTCCTCGCTATCGACGCGGTAAGCGGTACCGGCGCCGAGGTCGATGATGCCGGCGATCGTCGCGCGCGGCGGCGGGGCGGCGGCGAAGGCGGCCAGGCGTCGGCCGAGCTCCGGCGCGACATCGGGTGGGAGGTGGTGAAACAAGGTAAGGTGCGCGGGCACCTGGTTGCGCTCCGGCGGGAAATGGGTGCGGCGCATTTCCTGCAGCCAGCCATTGTCGCCGTCGCCGAAGGTGGCGGTGACGATCAGGGGCGCCGGCCGGGAACTCAGATTTCCACCTGGCTGCCGAGCTCCACGACGCGATTAGGCGGGAGCTTGAAGAATTCCATCGCGCTTTCCGCGTTGCGCAGCATCCAGGAGAACAATCGCTCGCGCCACACCGCCATGCCGGGCTTGGCCGAGGCGATCAGGGTCTGGCGGGCGAGAAAGAAGCTGGTGTCCATCATCCGGAACTGGGGGCCACAGCTTTCCACCCGGACCAAAGCGGCGGGCACGTCGGTTTCCTGCATGAAGCCGTAGCGGATGATCAGCCGGTAGAAGCCGTTGCCGAGATCGATCATGTCGAAGCTGCTCGAGTCCTCGACATAGGGCACGTCCTCGATCCGGACCGTCAGCAGCAGCACCCGGTCGTGGAGCACCTTGTTGTGCTTGAGGTTGTGGAGCAGCGCGTGGGGGACGCCGTCCGACGTGGTGGTCATGAAGACCGCGGTTCCGGGCACGCGGGTGGCGCTGGTCGCGGCGGATTTGACGAAGATCTCGACCGGCATGGCGGCCTCGTTCATCCGCTTGATCATCAGCTTTCGGCCGCGCGCCCAAGTGGTGAGGAAAGTAAAGGCGATGACCCCGATCAGCAGCGGGAACCAGCCGCCGTCGGGCACCTTGGTAAGGTTCGCCGCGAAGTAAGCGACGTCGACCAGGAAGAAGACCCCGAGCAGCGGCACGGCGAGCCAGGGGCGCCATTTCCACAAGGAGAACAGCACCACGGTGAGCAGGCAGGTGTCGATGAACATCGCGCCGGTGACGGCAATCCCGTAAGCGGCGGCGAGATCGGAGCTGGTCTTGAAGAACAGGACCAGCAGGATCACCATCACCATCAGCGCCCAGTTGATCACCGGAATGTAGATCTGCCCGGCGGCGGACGCGCTGGTGTGGAGGATGCGGAGGCGCGGAATGAAGCCGAGCTGCATCGCCTGCTGGGTAACGGAGAAGGCGCCGGACAGAACCGCCTGGCTGGCGATGATCGTCGCCATGGTGGCAAGGATCACGAGGGGGAGGCGCAACGTCTCCGGCGCAAGCAGGAAGAAGGGGTTCTTGATCGCCACCTCGGCGGAGGCCGGATCGAGCGCGAGGATCATCGCGCCCTGCCCCATATAATTGAGCATCAGCGCCGGCATCGCGAAGAACAGCCAGGAGACGCCGATCGGCTTGCGCCCGAAATGGCCCATGTCGGCATACAAGGCCTCGGCGCCGGTCACCGCCAGCACCACCGAGCCGAGCGCAAGAAAGGCCGACAAGCCGTCGTGGAGGAAGAAGTTGACCGCGTTGAGCGGGTTCAGCGTTTCGAGGATGATGCCGGGCATGGCCACGATATGGACGATGCCGAGTACTGAAATGGTCGCGAAATAGACCAGCATGATAGGCCCGAACAGCGCGCCAACCTTGGCAGTGCCGACCGACTGGATTGCGAACAGGCAGACGAGAATACCGACCGCGATCGGCACCACGAACGGCGCGAAGCTCGATTCAACGGTGGTGAGACCCTCGACCGCCGACAGAACCGACATGGCCGGCGTGATCATCGCATCGCCGTAGAAGAGCGCGCAGGCGAAAACGCCGAGCAGGACGATTCCGGCCGTCCACTTGCGGGTGCTGCCTTCCGACTTGCGGTTGATCAAAGCGAGAAGGGCAAGGCTGCCGCCCTCCCCCTTATTGTCGGCGCGCATGATGACCATCACATATTTGAAGGTCACCACGATCATCATCGACCAGAAGATCAGGCTGAGCACGCCGACGATCTCCGCCGGGCCGTGGGCGAGTGCGTGGTGGCCGGAGAAGGTTTCGCGGAATGCGTAGATCGGGCTGGTGCCGATGTCGCCGAAGACGATGCCGATCGCGCCAAGCGCCAGCCGGGCAAGGCCGGACGGCGGATGGTGCCCGGCGGGACGGTCCGCGGGCTGCTCTTGGGTGGCGGCGCTGCTATTCATCGACTGCGAAGGGGACGGACGTCCGACTTTCCTCTCGTCTCGCCGTGGGGGCGCCATGGCGGCGGGGGCAGTAGCACTGCCCGAAACGTTCCGCAACGGCGACAAAGGATGAAGCCGGAGCTATAGGCGCGCCAAAGCTAGAAACTAACAGGAGCTGGAACATGCGCGTTGGCGTGCCGAAAGAGATCAAGAATCACGAATATCGCGTTGGCCTGACCCCCGGGTCGGTGGCCGAACTGGTCAGCGCCGGCCACGAGGTGATCGTCGAGACTCGCGCCGGAATGGGCATCGATTTCGACGACCAGGCCTACATCGACGCCGGCGCCCGGATCGCGCCGGATGCCGCCGCGACCTTTGCCGCCGCGGACATGATCGTGAAGGTGAAGGAGCCGCAGCCCCAGGAAATCGCGCTGCTCGAATCGCGCCACCTGCTTTTCACCTACCTCCACCTCGCCCCCGATCCCGATCAGGCCAAGGGCCTGATGGCGTCCGGCGCGACCTGCATCGCCTATGAAACGGTGACCGCCAACGACCGCTCGCTGCCGCTGCTCAAGCCGATGAGCGAAGTGGCGGGGCGCATGTCGATCCAGGTCGGCGCGCATTACCTTGAAAAGGAACAAGGCGGCCGCGGCGTGTTGCTGGGTGGCGTGCCGGGCGTCGCGCCGGCCAAGGTCGCGATCCTCGGCGGCGGCGTGTCGGGCGTCAACGCGGCGCAGATGGCGGTCGGCATGCGCGCCGACGTGACCATCTATGACATCTCCAATGCGCGGCTGGCCGAGCTCGACATGTTCTTCGGGAGCCAGATCAAGACGGCGTACGCGTCCAAGGCGGCGATCGCCAAGGCGGTGGCCGAGGCGGAGGTGGTGATCGGCGCGGTGCTGGTGCCGGGCGCGGCAGCGCCGAAGCTGGTCACCCGCGACATGCTCAAGACCATGAAGCGCGGTTCGGTGCTGGTCGACATCTCGATCGACCAGGGCGGCTGCTTCGAGACGTCGAAGGCGACGACGCACGACAATCCGGTCTACGTGATCGACGGCGTTATTCATTATTGCGTGGCGAACATGCCGGGCGCGGTGGCCCGCACCTCGGCCTTTGCGCTCAACAATGCGACCCTGCCGTTCGTTCTGAAGCTTGCGAACCTGGGCGCGCAAGGCGCCATGGCGGCCGATCCGCACCTTGCCGCCGGCCTCAACGTGTCGGGCGGCAAGATCCGCCACCAGGCGGTTGCCGAAGCGCTCGGGGTGCCGTTCGAAGCCGCTTGAGTTCGCTCGGGCGGAGTGGCCGGCTAGTTCGCCCACTCCGCCCGCGAATAGCCCATGGCGTAGAGCACGGACGTAAGGTCGCCATGGTCGATCCGCGCATCCGCCGCGGCGACCGCGGCAGCCTTGGCGCGGTAGGCGATGCCGAGGCCCGCTTCGCGGAGCATCGGGATGTCGTTCGCGCCGTCGCCGACGGCGAGGGTCTCCTGCGGGGCAAGCCCGCGCTCGATGCGAGCATCGACCAGCGCGAGGCGCTTCGCCTCTGCGCCGATGATCGGCACATCGACCTCGCCGGTCAGCCGGTCATTCTCGATGCCGAGCCGGTTGGCGACCACCCGATCGAAGCCGATCTCGGCGCCCACCGGATCGGCGAAGCGGGTGAAGCCGCCGGAGACGAGAATGGTCAGCGCGCCGTCGCGGCGCATTGTGCGGACCAGCGCCTGGGCTCCGGGGGTGAGGCGAACCCGCTCGGCACGGCAGCGGTCGATTGCCGAGGCTTCCAGCCCTTTGAGCAGAGCGACTCGGGCGCGCAAGGCTTCCTCGAACACCAGCTCGCCGCGCATCGCCCGCTCGGTGACTTCGGCGACTTCCGCCTTGAGGCCCGCATAATCGGCAAGTTCGTCGATGCATTCGACGGTGATCATGGTGGAATCCATGTCGGCGACCAGCAATTTGCGGCGGCGGTTGGCCTCACCCTGGACGATCACGTCGATTTCGCCGAGCAGCCCCTCGAGCGCGGTGCGCGCGTGGCGGGGATCGCCCGCGAAGAGGATGTCGCAGGCCTTGTCGTCCTCCACCCAGGAGCGGCCTTCCAAGCCCATGCCCGCCGCGCGCAGGGCGTCTTCCGCGGCTGAAATATCGCCGCCGGACAGGCGCTGTGCTGCTATCAAGGTGGCGATGAACATGGACGACCCTTCTAAACCCGCGCTGGCGCTCATTGCAGGGCCGACGGCGAGCGGCAAGTCGGCGCTTGCGCTGGCGCTGGCGGAAAAGACCGGCGGGGTGATCGTCAACGCCGACAGCGCGCAGGTGTATCGGGATTTGCGGATCGTCTCGGCGCGCCCGGGAGCGGAGGAGGAAACGCGGGCGCCGCACCGCCTCTACGGCTATCGGGACGGGGCCCTCGCCTGCTCGGCGGCGGACTGGGCGGCGGATGCGAAGCACGAGATTGCGGCGGCCCAGGCGGCGGGGAAGTTGCCGATCCTGGTTGGCGGCACGGGGCTTTACATCCGGACCCTGCTCGACGGCATCGCGCCGGTGCCCGCGATTGATCCAGAGGTGCGCGAGGCAGTGCGGAGGTTGGCGGTTGGCGAGGCTTTCGAGGCGCTCAGTGCCGAGGATGCAGAGGCTGCCGCCCGCCTCCGCCCGACCGACACCACGCGGGTCCAGCGCGCTTTGGAAGTGGTACGGTCCACCGGCAAGCCGCTCGCCGAGTGGCAGAAGGAGCGCACCGGCGGCATCGGCGGGAGCGTCGCCGTGCACCCTCTCCTTCTCCTGCCGCCACGCGGCTGGCTTTATGGGCGGTGCGACCGGCGCTTCGAGGAAATGATGTCCGAAGAAGGGCTTGCCGAGGTTTGCTCGCTGCTGGCGCGAAATCTTGATCCCGCTCTGCCGGTGAGGCGGGCGATCGGGGTGCGCGAAGTGGCAGCTTTTTTGGTCGGCGAACTCAGCCGCGGGGCGGCGCTTGCTGCCGGGCAAACCGCGACCCGCCAATACGCCAAGCGCCAATATACCTGGTTCGCCAACCAGCCGCCCACCGAATGGCCGCGCTTCCGCGACGCGCCGGAGGGTGCCGGCTTCGACGAGGCGCTGGGGCTTCTCCTCCGCTCCGCAATCGCCTAGCCCCCGCTCATGCAAGTCTTTCTCGACGCCGACGCCGACCTGGCGCTGATCCGCGGACGCCGGGTGGCGGTGATCGGCTACGGCAACCAGGGCCGCGCCCAGGCGCTTAACCTGCGCGACAGCGGCGTGGCGGTGACCGTCGCCCTCCCCGAAGGCTCGGCGAGCCGG
>DASWMM010000171.1:0-6805 GCA_036399755.1 Allosphingosinicella sp. | reverse complement strand
GCAACCAAATAGCACATGCCGGGCCGAAACGACAATCTTGGTCAACCGTCGGTTAACCACGAATACAGCGGCTTGTGGGAGAAAGTCGCCGCCCGACGCAGGGGCACGGAGGGACAGCGCGCAAACGGCGCGCAACCGGCGCCCGCTCTGTCCGTTGTCGGGACATGTTCAACCAGCACCATGAAACCCAGCGGAGCCCCCGCCCCGCCCGCGCGGCCCTGTTCGATGTCGACGGCACGCTTGTCGATACCAACGACCTCCACGCCGAAGCGTGGCGGGTCGCCTTTGCCCATTTCGGCCACGAAATCGCGCCCGCCGCGATTCGCGAGCAGATCGGCAAGGGCGGCGACAATCTCATCCCAACGCTCCTCCCGGACATCTCCGATGCCCAAGCGGAAGAGATGGATGCGTTTCGCGGCGACCTGTTCAAGCGCGACTATCTGCCGCGCGCCACCCCCTTCCCCGGCGTGCGCGACCTGTTCGAGCGGCTGGTGGCGGACGGCGTGAAGATCGTGCTCGCTTCTTCCTCCAGCAGGCCGGAGGTCGATTACCATCTCAGCCTGATCGCCTGCTCGGACCTCGTTTCAGCCGTCACCACCAAGGACGATGTCGAAAGCTCCAAGCCCTGCCCTGACATCTTCGCCGCCGCGCTCGCCAAGGTGGCGCCGATCACGGCGGCCGAAACGCTGGTGATCGGCGACACGCCCTGGGACGTCATCGCCGCAGCCACGATTGGGCTTCGCACCATCGGCTTCCTTTCCGGCGGCTTCCCCGAGCGGCAGCTTCGCGAAAGCGGCGCCGCCTTTGTCTACGGCGGCCCGGCCGATCTTCTCGCCCGCTTCGACCAGTCGCCTTTCGGAGCCCCTGCCCATGCCGACGCTTGAGGATGCCGCCGAGCGGGTGCTGGAAGTCGACGCGCAGGCAGTGGAGGCCGCCCAGCCATACCAGAACAATCCGCTGCTCGAGCGGCTCGCCGACCTTGGCGACCAGCCGGCGATGCGGATCGTCTGCGCGGCAACCATCGCGGCCGGTGTGCTTGCCCGCGATCCGCGCTTCGTGCGCGCCGGGGTGCGGATGCTCGCCGCCCACACGCTTGCCACCTGGACGAAGGATTTCGTCAAGCACCGGGTCGACCGGACGAGGCCGCGCTCGGCCGGCGATCCGCGCAGCGACCACCGCCTTTCCCCCGGCCGAAGCGAGGAGAAGGAGGAAACCAGCTTTCCCTCCGGCCACGCCGCCGGCGCTTCGGCGGTGGCGCAGGCCTTTGCCCGCGAGGTGCCGGAATGGGCCGCGCCCGCTTATGCGATCGGCGGTCTCCTCGCCCTCGCCCAGATCCCGCGCTGCGCGCATTACCCATCCGACGTGGGCGCCGGGCTCGCCATCGGCCTCGCCTCGGAAGCGGTGGTGGGGGCCACCATGACGCGCCTGCCGCTGGCGCTTCGTTCGCCCGAGCGCTAATCGCCGGAACTGGTTTTCCCTTGCCGCTCTTGAAGGAGCCTTTGCCTTGCGCATCATCGCCCTCCCCCTGCTCGCCCTTGCCGCAACCGCCTGCCAGCCCGCCGTGACCGGCGTTCGAAGCGCCTCCTCGACGATGGTCGCCCCGATCCTGACCGGCGCCGATGCGGTGGACACGTCGAGCTACGCTCGCCCCGCCGAAGCGCGCGTCACCCACGTCGCATTAGACCTCAACGCCGATTTCGAAGCCAAGCGCATGGCCGGTACTGCCACGCTCGACATCCAGGCCGCGCCGGACGCGCGCGAGATCGTGCTCGACAGCAAGGGCCTCGCCATCCGCTCGATCACCGACATGGCCGGCAAGCCGCTGCCCTTCGCGTTCGGCGCGGCCGACGCGGCAAAGGGCGCGCCGCTGACCGTTCAACTGAACGGCGCCCGCAAAATCCGAATTGATTACCTGAGCGCCGCCGAGGCCGAAGCGCTGCAATGGCTGAGCCCGGCCCAGACCGCCGGCAAGGCCCACCCGTTCCTGTTCAGCCAGGGCCAGGCGATCCTCAACCGGAGCTGGATCCCGACCCAGGACAGCCCCGGCATCCGCCAGACCTGGGAAGCGCGGATCACCGTGCCGACGCCTTTGGTGGCGGTGATGAGCGGCGAGCGCCTGACCCCCAAGGGCGAAGCCGCGGGCGCGGGCCGCCGTGCCTTTCGCTTCCGGATGGATAAGCCGGTCGCGCCCTACCTGATCTCCATGGCGGTCGGCGACATCGCCTTTCAGAAGCTCGGCCCGCGCAGCGGCGTTTATGCCGAGCCGGCGACGATCAAGGCGGCCGCCGCCGAACTCACCGACACCGAGCGGATGATCGACGCCGCCGAAGCGCTCTACGGCCCATACCGCTGGGGCCGCTACGATATGATCGTCCTGCCGCCGAGCTTCCCTTATGGCGGCATGGAGAACCCCACCCTCACCTTCCTCACCCCCACCTTCATCGCCGGCGACAAGAGCCTGAACGGGGTCGTCGCGCACGAGCTTGCGCACAGCTGGTCGGGCAACCTCGTCACCAACGCGGTGTGGGCGGACAGCTGGCTGAACGAAGGCTTCACCTCCTATTTCGAGAACCGGATCATGGAGTCGCTCTACGGCAAGGCCCGCGCCAGCCAGGAGGAAGCGCTCTCCTTTGCCGAGTTCGAGGATGCGGTGAAGGAAATGGGACCCACCGGCCCCGGCACCCGCCTCCACGATCCGAGCGGCGCCGATTCAAGCGGCATCGTCTATGACAAGGGCGCCGATTTCCTGCGCACGATCGAACGCACCGTCGGCCGCCCGCGCTTCGACGCATACCTGCGCTCCTATTTCGACCGCCACGCTTTCCAGCCGATGACCTCGGCGCGGTTCCTTGCCGACCTACGGGCCAACCTCATCAAGGGCGATGCCGCGCTGGAGCGGACGCTGATGCTGGACGAGTGGGTCTACCAGCCCGGCCTCCCCGCCAACGCCGCGCGGCCGGACGCAAACGCCTTCGCCCCGGTCGATGTCGCGCTTGCCACCTTCAAGAGCGGCGGCGCGGCAAGCGCGGTGCCCTATAGCGGCTGGACCACGGCCGAGCGGCTGCGCTTCCTCAACGGCCTGCCCCGCGAGCTTTCGCAGGCGCGCCTTGCCGAACTCGACCGGGCGATGAACCTCACCGGCAGCAGCAATTCCGAAACCCTGTTCGCCTGGCTGCAGCTCGCCCTTTCCAACCGCTACGAGCCGGCAGTGCCCGCCGCCGAGCGCTTCCTGGGCGGCATGGGGCGGAGGAAGTTCGTCGCGCCGCTCTTCACCACCCTGATGGGCGAAGGCGAGTGGGGCCGGCCGATCGCCAAGCGCATCTACGCCGCCACCCGGCCGGGCTACCATGCGGTGACCACAGGCACGGTGGACAAGACGGTCGGCCGCTAAACCGCCCACATTGACGCTCCCCGGCGTGCGGCCTATCGCCGCCGGGGGCACTCAGGGAGCTTGGAAAAAAGCGTGACAGATCAGCGCAGCTACGACGACCGCGACGGCCTTATCTGGTTCGACGGCGAGATGGTGCCGTGGCGTGAGGCAAACGTCCATGTGCTGACCCACGCGCTCCATTACGCGTCCTCCGTGTTCGAGGGGCAGCGGGCGTATTCGGGCGAAATCTTCCGCCTCACCGACCACAGCAAGCGCCTGAAGAAGAGCGGCGAACTGCTCGGCTTCGACATCCCCTGGTCGGTGGAAGAAATCGACCAGGCCTGCCGCGACGTGCTCGCGACAAGCGGCATGGACGATTGCTACATGCGCCCGCTCGCCTGGCGCGGCTCGGAGCAGATGGGCGTTTCCGCCCAGAAATCGAAGATCCACCTCGCCATCGCCGCCTGGCCCTGGGGCGCCTATTTCGGCGAGGACGCGATCATGAAGGGCCTCCGGCTCGACATCTCGCCCTGGCGCCGGCCCGCCCCCTACACCGCGCCGGTCGAGTCCAAGGCGTCCGGCCTGTACATGATCTGCACCCTCGCCCGCCACCAGGCGCAGGCGAAGGGCTTCGACGACGCCTTGATGTTCGACTGGCGCGGCCAGGTCGCCGAAGGCACCGGCGCCAACGCTTTCTTCGTCAAGGAGGGCAAGCTCTTCACGCCGACGCCCGATTGCTTCTTGAACGGCATCACCCGCCAGACGGTGATCGAACTCGCGCGGCAGCGCGGCATCGAGGTGATCGAAAAGGCGATCTGGCCGGAAGAGCTCGAAGGCTTCGAGCAATTCTTCCTGACCGGCAGCGCCGCCGAAGTCACCCCCGTCGCCTCCGCCGGCCCGTGGAGCTTCGAGGTCGGCGAAATGACCAAGCAGCTGCGCAAGGATTATCTCGACCTCGCCCATCGGCGGATTTCGAACAGCTAGGGCTTTCGCATCGCCGAAGCGCGGCTATAAGCCGCCCGGCTGTTGGGGCGTCGCCAAGTGGTAAGGCACCGGTTTTTGGTACCGGCATTCGCAGGTTCGAATCCTGCCGCCCCAGCCAGTTTCTTCGCCAGGTTGCTGATTTTGTTGGCTCCTCAAGAAGAGGCCGCGACCGCATTACGGCGCCGAGTGGCCAGACAGCCCCGATCTCCAGCGATCACACGCCCAGCACGATGCGATGATTGAATTCGTGCCCGAGATGCTTGAGGATCACGCCATGTCCATGGATGGTGCCGAGGAATCGTTGAACGGGCGCCGCTGGTGAGCGGCAGGCGACGGGGGCGTCAGGCATGAAGATAATCACCCACCTCGAGCGGCTTGCCGCGGAGTCGATTCACATCATGCGCGAGGTCGCGGCCGAGGCCGAGAAGCCGGCCATGCTGTATTCGGTCGGCAAGGATTCCGCCGTCATGCTGCATCTGGCGCGCCGGGCCTTTTATCCTTCGCCGCCGCCCTTTCCGCTGCTGCACGTCGATACGACCTGGAAGTTCAAAGCGATGTACGCGTTGCGGGACCGCATGGCGCGGGACAGCGGGATGGAGCTCATCGTCTACCGCAACCCGGAAGCGGAGCGGCTCGGCGTCAATCCGTTCGACCATGGCCCGGTTCACACCGATATGTGGAAAACCGAAGGGCTCAAGCAGGCGCTCGACCAATACGGGTTCGACGTGGCCTTCGGGGGGGCTCGGCGCGACGAGGAAAAGAGCCGCGCCAAGGAACGGATCTTTTCCTTCCGCTCGGCCAACCATCGCTGGGATCCGAAGCGCCAGCGGCCGGAACTTTGGTCACTCTACAATGCCCGCAAAGCCAAGGGCGAGACGATTCGCGTCTTTCCCCTGTCGAACTGGACCGAGCTCGACATCTGGCAATATATCCAGTTGAACGAAGTGCCCGTCGTGCCGCTCTATTTCGCGGCCAGGCGGCCCACGGTCGAGCGTGACGGTCTGATCCTCATGGTCGATGACGAGCGTTTCCCGCTGCGTGCCGGCGAAGTGCCGATTGAACGATCGGTCCGCTTTCGCACACTTGGATGCTACCCACTCACCGGCGCGGTGGAGAGCGAGGCTTCGACTCTGTCGGACGTGATCCGGGAGATGCTGCTGACGACGACCTCCGAGCGGCAGGGGCGGGCGATCGACAAGGATGCCGGCGGCGCGGGCATGGAGAAGAAGAAGCAGGAGGGCTATTTCTAATGGCGGACGTGGCGCAGGAGGGGCGCTATCAAGCCGACGCGTTGGTGGCCGAAGATGTCGAAGCGTATCTCGATCGGCACCGCCACAAATCGCTGCTGCGCTTCATCACGTGCGGCTCCGTCGACGACGGTAAATCCACCTTGATCGGGCGGCTCCTGTACGACTCGAAAATGATCTTCGAAGATCAGCTGGCAGCGCTGGAGGCTGATTCAAAGCGCGTCGGCACGCAGGGGCAGGAGCTGGATTTCGCGCTGCTCGTCGATGGCCTGGCCGCCGAGCGCGAGCAGGGCATCACCATCGACGTCGCCTACCGCTTCTTTGCAACCGACAAGCGCAAGTTCATCGTCGCCGACACGCCGGGTCACGAGCAATATACGCGCAACATGGTGACCGGCGCATCGACCGCCGATCTCGCCATCATCCTCGTTGATGCGCGCAAGGGCGTGCTCACGCAGACCCGGCGTCATTCCTACCTGGCTCACCTGATAGGCATTCGCCACGTCGTACTCGCGGTGAACAAAATGGACCTGATTTCCTATAATCAGGCGGCCTTCCAAGAGATCGTCGAGGACTATCGGGCCTTCTCCCGGTCGATCGGGATCGACGACTTCATTGCCGTCCCCATTTCGGGGTTCAAGGGCGACAACATCACGGCTCTTTCCGCCAACATGCCATGGTATGGCGGCCCCGCCCTCCTCCAGCATCTCGAGGCTGTCGAAATCGATGGGGCCGCGGACCAGGCAAAGCCGTTCCGGATGCCGGTGCAATGGGTCAATCGGCCTGATCTCGACTTCCGGGGGTTCTCCGGGCTCATCGCCGGCGGCACGGCCAAACCTGGCGATCGAATTCGAGTCCTCCCATCGGGCCGCACGACGCGGATTGCCCGCATCGTCACGATGGAAGGCGACTTGGACGAGGCCGTGGCGGGGGAGTCGGTGACCCTGACATTCGCCGATGAAATCGATTGTTCGCGCGGCGACGTCGTTGCCGCCGCGGATGAACCGCCCCAGGCCGCGGACCAGTTCGAGGCAAGCATCGTCTGGATGTCGGACGGTGAAATGCTGCCGGGCCGGCCTTACTGGCTGAAGCTCGGCACGCAGACCGTCACCGGGACCGTTCAGCAACCGAAATACCAGATCAACGTCAACACGATGGAGCATCTGGCGGCGAAAACGCTGGAGCTGAACGCCATCGGGGTGGT
>DASWMM010000170.1:0-1629 GCA_036399755.1 Allosphingosinicella sp. | reverse complement strand
AGTTAAGTGTTAAGCCTTGCAGCTTTGGCTGCCCTTGCCGGGGGCGGTGATCGTCACGAGGGCTTCGTTGCCGCTGACCGACCAGCCTTCGGCGGTGAAAGGCGGCTTGCCCTCGGCGGCGGTAAGCGTGGTCGGCGCGCCTGCCTTGTCGGTGCGCACGTCGGCCGTGTTGTCCGTGTAGAAATCGGCGTAGACCAGGCTGTTGTCCTTGCAGCGGTAGGTGCGGCTATGCTGGACCATGCGCAGGTTGGTTACCGGCGCGGCGTTGTTCAGCGCTTCGGCCTGGGGGTCTTTGGGACCTTGGGTGATCGTCTCCGGTTCGGAGTTGCAGGCGGAAAGGGCGGCGAGGGCCACTAGTGCGGCGAGGGGGAGGTGGGTCTTCATCCGGCTCGTTTCGCGAGTGGAGGGCGCAGCGTCAATGGTTTTTTGCAACTGGTTTCAACGGTCTAAACCACCAAATGGCGGCGCCGCGATTAGGCCTTGCCGCGCAGGGCGATTTGCGTACCCTTAGAGGCAGGGGTTTAAGCGGGAGCGGCAATGCAGCGGGTGCGCATCGGACTGACGGGGCTCGCCTTCGTGTTCGTGCTCGTCCTGCTCGGCATGATCTTCACGAGCCCGAGCGAGGAAAAGCCGATCACCGCCAACGGCATCGAACAGGAGCTGAGCGGCACCGGCAAGCCACCGCTGCCCGGCGCCAACGATGCCGAGCCCAAGGAGCCGCTCGCCGAACTCGGCGTTGCGCCCGGCAATGCCGAAGATAATCAGAGCACGGCGCCGGCAGCCGGTGCAGCCGCCCAGGGCCGGTAAGAGAGGCGGGCTTTGGCTCGCGCTTGCCGCGGGCGCAGCGGTGCTGGCGTTGCTGATGGCGTGGCCGGTCGTACGCGGCGCTTACCAGCGCGTCGCAGGTACACCCGAACGCAGCCAAGCCGCCGCCATTCGCCCGCCGGTGCTGCTGATGACCGCTCTGCCGCTCGTCTGGGGAGAAGGCGGCGCGTTCGATCCCCAATCTCGTCCGGCCGCCATCTACACCGCGCTCCAGCGCGAGTTCACGATGAAGCCGATCGATGCCCTCGACTCCCAAAGCCTTGGCCAAGCACCCGTCCTGCTCCTGATCCAGCCGCGCTGGCTTGCGCCAAAGGAGCTGGTTGCGCTCGACGCCTGGGTCCGCCGGGGAGGGCGCGCCCTGATCCTCACCGATCCGACGCTCCATTGGCCGAGCGATCTGCCGCCCGGCGACATCCGCCGCCCGCCGCCCGTGGGATTGCTCGGGCCGCTCCTTACCCATTGGGGCCTTACTCTCGCTGCGGGACCAGAGCACGACCTCAATCGGCGCTTCGAGGGCAACCGCCGGCTTGCCTTGAAAGCCCCCGGCCACTTCACGGCAACGGGGCGCGCATGCCGAGTCACGGAGCCTTGGATCGCCGAATGCGGGGTGGGCAAAGGCAAAGCGCTTTTACTCGCCGATGCGGATCTGGTTCGTGAGGAACTGTGGTTGGAGACCGGCTCGGGTAGCGGGCAAGGGCGCACCGCCGACAATCCGCTGATCCTTGCCGATCTTCTCGACCGGCTGGCGGGCTTCAATCGGCAGCCAACCGAGCAGCGCTAGCGACTCGTCCGCCGCCCCCGTGC
>DASWMM010000169.1:0-2454 GCA_036399755.1 Allosphingosinicella sp. | reverse complement strand
CGACGTCGCCGATGATGTTCATGACTTCGCTTTCGCCAGCCTTTTCCCGCCGCTTGTCGACGATCGCCAGGGGGGCGTTGTTGAGGCGCTTGGCGAGCCCGCGGGCGCGAACCACGCCGCCGACGTCCGGCGACACCACGGTGATGTTGCGCCCGGCAAAGCGCGCCTGGATATCCGCCGACATCACCGGTGCGCCATAGAGGTTGTCCGTCGGTATATCGAAGAAGCCCTGGATCTGCCCGGCGTGGAGATCCACGGAAAGCACGCGGTCGGCGCCGGCGGTGACGATCAAATTGGCGACCAGCTTGGCCGAGATCGGCGTCCGCGGCCCGGGCTTCCGGTCCTGCCGGGCATAGCCGAAATACGGGATCACGGCGGTGATCCGCTTCGCAGAGGCGCGGTGCAGCGCGTCGATGCAGATCAGCAGCTCCATGAGGTTGTCGTTGGCCGGGTAGCTCGTCGACTGCACCACGAACACGTCCTCGCCGCGCACATTCTCGAGGATTTCGACGAAGATCTCCTCGTCGGCGAAGCGGCGCACGCTTGCCTGGGTGATCGGCAGCTCGAGGTAAGCGGCGATGTCCTTCACCAGCGGAAGGTTCGAATTGCCGGCCAAAAGCTTCATGGGTCGGTCCTCGGCTGGGGGGTGCGAGCCGCCGGCCCGCTTGCCTCGGCGCTCTTATAGGAGCCGGTGGGGCTGTCAAACGCGCCGCGTCCCGCCGCTCGAAGCGCATCGCGCACGGCGGGCAGGCAGGCGCGGGAAACCGGGACGGGGCCGCCGCCGCGCAGCCGCAGGCGAACGCTTCGGCCATCGCGGTCGAGAGCTTCCATAGCGGGGTAGGCGACCCACCAGCTCCGGTGCACCTGGATGCCTGCGCCCTCCAGTTCGGCCAGGGCGTCGCGAAAGCGCATCAGCAGCAGGGTGGAGCCGAGCGCGGTTTCCACCCGGACATAATGGTCCTGCATTTGCAGGGAGAGGAGATCGCGCCCAAGCGCCGGCGGCAGGCGCCGAAGAAAGGCATTGCCAGCCGCGCCGGACGGGAGCGGGAGCGCCTCGGAATCGATCTCTGGAGAAACAGCGTCTTCGGCGGGGGGACGCGTCGGGCCTTCGGGCCGAAGCACCATCATCAGGATGTGGATCGCGACCCCGATCGCCGCCACCTCGCCGTACAGAATTGGAAAGCGGCTGCCGAACCAATAGTCGGTCACCGCCATCCCGCCCAACGCGAACGCGATGGCCGCGGCCAGCGGCAGCGACGCGATCAGGGCGACGAGCATGACCGCGAGCCACTGCGGAAGCCGCGTCTCCTCCGCCGCCCAACGGGCAACCGCCGAAACAGGCCGGAAGATGACGTAACCGGCGACAGTGAAACCCACCCAGAAGAACAGCCGCGGCCCAGCGGGGATTCCTGCGCTCCCGAAAGGCGCGACCAGGCCGAGAACCACGCCGATCGCGGTGATGAAGAACAGGTCGATGGCGATCCGCCGCATTTCCGTCACCGCCTCCCCCGACCCGTTCACGCTTCGCGAACGGTGTGAATAGCGCGAAAGGCGGCGCTTGCGAAAGGGAGGTGCCCGCTCGCGAAGGTGGCGTTGCGCTGGGCCGGGCCGCTGCCATGCTCCATTCAACGCGGTGCACTTGCCGCTGGAGGATGAAGAATGGCGACGACGACTGTAGCAGGGAACACGAACGTCTGGCGGCGCTTTGCGGTGGCCACGGCGATCTCGCTCGCAGTGACCCTGCTGCTCTTGAGCCTGTCCCAACTGACCACCCGGCCGGCGGATTGGCAGCCGCCCAGCGGGGCGCATATCGCGCTCTACGTGCACCTGTTCACCGTTGTGCCCGCCGTGCCGCTCGGCGCCTTCGTGCTCTGGGCGCCCAAGGGCACTTCCACTCACAAGCTGCTTGGCCGAATCTGGGCCGCGCTGATGATGGTCACCGCAATCTCCAGCTTCTGGCTGCAGACATTGAACGGCGGCTTGAGCTTCATCCACTTTTTCTCTGTCGCGACGCTGGTTTCAATTCCGCTCAGCATCTGGCGGGCGCGGCGCGGGGACATCAAGGGCCACTTGCGGGCTATGCGCGGCGTCTACGCCGGGCTGATCGCCGCCGGGCTGTTCGCAATGGCACCGGGGCGGTTCCTTGGCGAGATGCTTCTGGGCTGAAGAATTGCCGAGGCGGGGCGGCGCCTCTACACGGCGGCCATGTCCACCGTCACCCGCTTCGCCCCCGCGCCGACCGGCCGCCTCCACGTCGGCAACATCCGCACCGCCGTCCACAACTGGCTGTGGGCGAAGAAGAACGGGGGACGCTTCATCCTGCGCCTCGACGATACCGATGCGGCGCGTTCGTCCGAGGAAGCTGCGGCGGGCATCCGCGAGGACCTCGCCTGGCTCGGCCTCCACCCCGACGCGGAGTATCGCCAGTCGAAGCGCTTCGCCTTGTACGACGCG
>DASWMM010000168.1:0-14610 GCA_036399755.1 Allosphingosinicella sp. | reverse complement strand
AACTGCTCACACTGGCAGTGATCCGCGACAACCTGACGCTCAACGTCATCATGCTCGTCGCCCCCGTCGACGCAATCCGCCTCTGGCAAGCAGGCGCCTGATTCAGTTCCTCCCTGCCGCGAAGCGGTGGGGAGGGGAACCATGCGAAGCATGGTGGAGGGGTAGGTGGCGCAGACCCCAGGCGGCTCCCAAGAGAACCACGAACGTCACAGCACCTACCCCTCCACCACCCTCCGGGTGGTTCCCCTCCCCATCTTGCGATGGGGAGGAATAACTCAGCGCATGCCGCGCGCCTGTTCGAGGTGCTGCCGAACGATCGGCGTCGCGGCCGAGGCAACCGCGCGCAGGGCCGGCGTATCGCCGCTCGACGCATAATTGCTGTGCAGCGCCAGCGCCATTTCATGCGCCATCACCTGCTGGCGGATGAACACTTGGTCGAAGCTGGAGCCGGACGCGGCGCGCAGCTCGGTCATCATGCGGGCCTGCATCGGCATCAGGTCCGGAGTCGGCATCACGCCCGAGGCGGTTGCGGCGGCGGTGAGCTGGGCGGTGGTCTGGCTGTGGTGATCGACCAGCATCTGGCCGAAGCTGCGCACTGCGGCGCTGCGGCCCTGCTGGGCGGCAAGGCGGCCGGACTGGATTTCGAACAAATCGCTTGCGGCGGCCATCTCGACATAGGCGCCGCGCTGGGTCGGGGTCATGTCGCCGGCGGCCATGGCGGCATCGGCCTGCATGTCGGCCTGGGTGCTCGCGCAGGCGGAAAGGGCAAGGGCGGCGGCGGCGGAAAGCAGCAGTGGCTTCAACATTTCGGTCTCCTTAGGTGTCGGCTTTGTCCCTCGGGGACGCACCGGGAACCGGGAGAACGGCGACTCGGTTCCGCAAAAAACCGTGCGCTTGATTGAGGTTAGGAGGTTCGTTGCGATCCTGGGACGATCGCGCACCGGCTCATCCTCCGGCGAGACCTTCGATCACCTTGCCGGTGCCGTCGCACACCGGGCACGGCGTGCCGTCATGCTCGCCGGTGCCGTTGCAGTGGCGGCACAGGTTCTCACCGGTGCCGGGGGTTCCTGGCGCGGCTTCATCGCCGGGCGCTGCTGGTGTCTGGGTCATGGGGGATCAATGCGGCAGCCGCGCCGCATGTTCCCTGAGCGCCCTCAGCCCGGCTCGCGGGCAAGCTCGCAGGTCATGCAGTGCACTGCCCCGCGGTTGGCGGTGAACGCGCCGACCTGCCGCTCGATCACCCGGTAGCCGCGCCGGCGAAGCTCGCCGTTCAGCCGTTCGTTTCCCGCGACGGAGATCACGCGCTTGTCGCCAAGGCCGAGCAGGTTGCAGCCGAACGCCTCCTTTTCCTCGGGCGTCACGTCAATGAGGTTGATCCCGAACGCCTCCATCTTCGCGCAGAAGTCCGGCCCAAGCAGCGCCTTGCACGCCACCGCTTCGTCCTTGCCGATCACCGTGAACAGCAGATCGAGGTGAAGATGGCGCTCCTCGAAGGGGTGGAAGTAGCTGCGCCAGCCCTTCGCCTCGAAGATCGCCGCAAGCGCCTTGGCACCCTCCAGCGTGGTGCGCTCGCCCGAATAGCCGACCACCAGCAGCCCCGGCCGGACCACCGACACGTCGCCGCCCTCGACATGCCCCTGACGCACCTTCCCCGCCACCGGAATGCCGAGCCCTTCCACATACTCCCGAAGCCGCGCGTCCTCGCCGCGCCGCGCCGGTGCCTGCATGGCAAGCTCGACCAGGCCCCAGGGCGTCATCAGCAAGGGATCGCGCGTGAACGGCATGTCCGCCCGCTCCGCCCAGCTCGGCGCAAGCTCCACCGCCACCCCTTCATCCTCCAGCGCCTCGCGCAGCATATTGTGCTGGTCCTCGGCGCTATGATGCCAGTCGTCGTGCACCGGCGGCGGCGAGAGCAGCACCCGGGTCAAGCGGCCGTAAGCGGAATCGGCGCCCCAGGCGGTGCTTTCCGAGGGGCGAAGGGTGGGAAGCGAGTCGAGCAAGGCCAAGTATCTCCGGACGTATGCCCCCAAAGCGCACGCGCCCGCACCCGGTTCCGGCGGAACCGGAGCCGCAACGCAAACGCTTCACCGGCGCACCCGCCGCGCTTCAAGGAACTGCCATGCGCCCGATCACCCTCGCCGCCGCCTGCGCCCTCGCCTGCGCCGCCGCCTCCCCCGCCGCCGCGCAGGAGATTTTCGGCGGCGTCTACGTCCACGATGTCGACACCGGCCTCACCAAGAGCGGGATCGAGGAGGGCGTCGATTTCGAACTCGGCTGGCGCGGCAAGCGGATCCCGTTCCTCAGCATCGTCGGCACCGCGACTCCGCACGCCTTTGTTTCGGTGAACAGCGCCGGCGACACCCACTTCGCCGCCGCCGGTGTGAACTGGAAGATCGGCAAGACGGTTTACATCCGCCCCGGCGTCGGCCTCGCCGTCCACACCGGCCCAAGCCGGGTCGTCCCCGGCGACAACCGGATCGACTTCGGCTCCCGCGTCCTGTTCGCACCGGAGATCGGCGCCGGCGTCCAGCTCAACCCGCGCCTGTCGGTGGAGGCAAGCTGGGTCCACCTCAGCCACGCCCAATTGTTCGGCCCGCAGAACCCGGGGCTCGACACGATCGGCATGCGCCTCAACTACCGCTTCCGGTGACCGCGCGCGGCTGATAGCTTCCGCGTCATGCCCGCAGCCCTCCTCGCGCCGCTCCTGCTCCTTGCCGCTCCGGCGGCGGCCGAAGTGCCGTTCGTCGGCTGCGCCTCGGACGGCCAGGTCGGGCTGGTCGCGGCGCCTGCACGCAGCGAAGTCGATCATATCCCCGCAGCCGCCGCCCCCGGTTTGGCCTATTACGGCACGCGCAGCCTCGGCGCCCTTGCCCCCCGCGGCTGGCAGTGTTTCGCGCTCTCCGGATCGGGCGGCGAATATCTGCTCATCACCCCGGAGCGCCACGGTTCCGCCGACCTGCTGGGCCGAGCCAAAGGCGTGACCAAAGGCCCGGCCGTAGCGGTCGGCGTAACCTACGGCTTCACCTCCGGCCGCTTCGAGGTCGCCCGCTCAATCACCCGGCTCTTCCCTCGCCACCAGGATTTCGTCCGCGAGGTCCAGGCGCTGGACATCGACACCGCGCCGCTCCCCAACCGCCCCTACCCCGCCGACGCGCTGGTCCGCCTCAGCGGCGAGGCGATCGCCTTCACCACCCCCGCCAACCAACAGGGGCTCGGCACCACCCACTTCCTTCTCCCCGCGCGCGACGCGATCTCTGGACTGGTGATCCTGCTCCCCGAAGAGGAGATGTCGATGTTGGAGCTCAGCGTTCGCCTGCCCAGGAAGGACAGAGCCTTGGAACGTCCCATCCTGGAAGGCACCGCCGCTCGAAACGGCGTGACCCTGCCCAAGTCCGGCGCCCGCTGAGCCGCGCGGCAGGTCCGCTCCACATCCGGCGAAAACCCGGAGGTAAGGAATGGCGGTTAAGCAAACACAGCCATGTCCGCCGCCGCAGCCATCCCCCTCGCCGTACTGCTGATCAACCTTTGGACGATCTGGCTCTTCCGGCTGGACAAACGGCGTGCGGTCGCCGGCGGCCGGCGCATCCCCGAAGCGGACCTGCTCAGCTTCGCCCTCATCGGCGGCACGCCCGGCGCGTTCCTCGCCCGGCGCCTGTTCCGCCACAAGACGCGCAAGCAGCCTTTCTCCACCAACCTGATGGTGATCGCTGCCTTGCAATGCGGCGCCGCGATCGGGCTGCTGCTGTTCTGAGCCGCCTCTATCGGCCCAGCATCGTCTCCGGCTTCACCACCCGGTCGAACGTTTCCGCATCCACCAGGCCGAGGTCGAGCCCGGCTTCCTTCAAGGTCATGCCGTTCTTGTGGGCGTGCTTGGCGATCCCGGCGGCATTGTCGTAGCCGATCTCCGGCGCAAGCGCGGTGACCAGCATCAGCGAGCGGTTCATCAGGTCGGAGATGCGCGTTTCGTCCGGCTCAAGCCCGTCCAGCGTCCGCTCGGTAAAGCTTTCCGCCCCCACCGTCAGCAGGTCGATGGAGCGCAGCACATTGGCCGCGATCAGCGGCTTGAACACGTTGAGCTCAAGATGCCCCTGCAGGCCGCCGATGGTGACGGCGGTGTGGTTGCCCATCACCTGCGCGGCGACCATGGTCAGCATCTCGGCCTGGGTCGGATTGACCTTGCCCGGCATGATCGAGCTGCCCGGCTCGTTCTCCGGAAGCTTGAGCTCACCAAGCCCGCAGCGCGGGCCGGAGCCGAGCAAGCGAATGTCGTTGGCGATCTTGGTCAGCGACACGGCGATGACGTTGAGCACGCCCGAAAGCTCGACCAGCGTGTCGTGCGCCGCCAGCGCCTCGAACTTGTTCGGCGCCGAGGTGAAGGGCAGCTTGGTCAGGCTCGCCACCTGCTGGGCGAAGGCTTCGGCAAACCCCTTGGGCGCGTTGAGGCCGGTTCCCACCGCCGTGCCGCCCTGGGCAAGCTGAAGCACCCGCGGCTGCACGCCGCGCAGCCGCTCGATCCCCGCCTCGACCTGCGCGGCGTAACCGGAAAATTCCTGGCCCAGCGTCAGCGGGGTCGCGTCCTGCAGGTGGGTGCGGCCGATCTTCACGATCCGGTCCCATGCGGCCGCCTGCGCCGACAGCCGCCGGTGCATCTGCTGAAGCGCCGGGATCAGCCGCCCTTCGACCGCCCGTGCCGCGGCGATGTGCATCGCGGTCGGGAAGCTGTCGTTGGACGATTGGCCCTTGTTGACATGGTCGTTGGGGTGGACCGGGCTCTTGCCGCCGCGCGTGCCGGTCAGGATCTCGTTGGCGCGGCCGGCGATCACCTCGTTGGCGTTCATGTTGCTCTGCGTGCCGGAACCGGTCTGCCAGATCACCAGCGGGAACTGGTCGTCGTGCGTGCCGGCCGCGACTTCGCCCGCCGCCTGCTGCACCGCTTCGGCGATCTCCGCGTCGAGGCCGCCGATCCGCGCATTCACCCGCGCCGCCGCCTGCTTCACGAAGCCCAATGCGTGCACGATCTCCGCCGGCATCGTTTCGCGCGGGCCAAAGGGGAAGTTCTGGATCGAACGTTGGGTCTGCGCGCCCCAATAGCTGTCGCCGGGCACTTCGATGGCGCCGAAGCTGTCGGTTTCGGTGCGGGGGGTGGAGGTCATTGTCTTCCTCGATCAGGCGCTGGAACTCGCCGCCGCCCTAAGGCGGAATGTGGAGGAAGGAAAGCCGGGTCAGGGAAGGCAACGCGGGGTGCGCCGCGCGATGCGCACTCCCCTCCCTTGGCAGTGCCTCAGAAGGAACGATGCCGGCTTGAGAAAGGGAGGGGCCGGGGGTGGGTTCCCCGCCTCCCGTCCCGCAGCCCAAGCAAAACCCACCCCCAGCCCCTCCCTTTCGGGGGCCGGTGCGTATCCGTGAGCGCTTGGGCGAAGGGAGGGGGGTATGCACCCCAACCCCCTACTTCTTCCGGCTGAAATCCACCGACACGACGTTGGACCCATCCTCGACCGGCTCAACAACCGGCCGGTCGTTCTCCGCTTCCTCATGCCCCTGCGCATCGGCCTCGTCGACCTGGGCCTGGAACTGCAGCGCGAAGTTCACCGCCGGATCGACGAAACCGGTGATCGCGGCGAACGGAATCACCAGCCGCGCCGCCTGCTGGTTGAAGCTCAGCCCGACCTCGAAGCCGTCCTCGTTGACCTTCAAGTCCCAGAAGCGGTTCTGGATCACGATGGTCATTTCGTCGGGGAAGCGTTCGGACAGGTGCCGCGGGATATCGACGCCGGCCGCCGCGGTCTTGAAGGTGATGTAGAAATGGTGCTCGCCGGGAAGAACGCCGGTGGTTTCCACCTCGCCCAGCACCCGGCCAACCACCGCGCGAAGCGCCTCCTGGACGATTTCGTCGTACGGAATCAGGCTGTCGGGCATGTCGTCCTGCATGATTTCGTTGGTAGCGCCGCGCGCCGCTTGGTCAACCGTCTTGCGTCGCCTCGCTAATCCATGTTGGAGCCGCGTGCGACAGGAGGAGCCCGCATGCCGATCGACGCCACCCATCCTTACGACCCGCAGAACATCTTCGCCAGGATCCTGCGCGGCGAAATCCCCAACCGCACCGTCCACGAGGACGAACACGCACTCGCCTTTCACGACATCGCCCCCGCCGCGCCCGTCCACATTCTTGTCATTCCCAAGGGCGCCTATGTCTCGTGGGACGATTTCTCGGCCCGCGCCTCCGCGGAGGAAATCGCCGGCTTCGTCCGAGCGGTCGGGCATGTCGCCCGCACCCACGGGCTGGTCGAGCCCGGCTACCGGCTGCTTGCCAACGTGGGCCGAGATGGCGGCCAGGAAGTGCCCCACCTCCACGTCCACCTTTTCGGCGGCGGCCCGCTCGGCCCGATGCTCGCGCGCTGAGGGCGTTTAGCGCTTTGCTGTTGCCGCATTACTGGCTAGGTTTCGCCGCACTGACACACAGGGGCGCCGTTTTCGGGCGCCCGTCGCAAGGGGACGGATATGATTTTCGGGCGCGTTAAGCCTCTCGACGCAATCCTAGCCACCGCCGAAAAGAAGTCGCTGCATCGCTCCCTTGGGGCCATCCAGCTGACTCTGTTCGGCGTTGGCTGCATCATCGGAACGGGTATTTTCGTGCTGACTTCGGTCGGCGCCCAGAAAGCCGGGCCGGGCCTGCTGATCAGCTTCATCATCGCCGGCGCGGTCTGCGTCGTCGCCGCCTTGTGCTATGCCGAAATCGCCTCGATGGTGCCGGTCGCCGGCTCCGCTTACACTTACTCCTACGCCGTTCAGGGCGAATTCCTCGCCTGGACGGTGGGCTGGGCGCTGCTGCTCGAATATGCGGTCGGCGCGTCCGCCGTTTCGGTCGGCTGGTCCAATTACTTCATAGACACGGTGATCGAGCGAAGCTGGGGATTGAACTTCCCCGATTGGCTGAGCTCCGGGCCGCTGATCCTTGGCGGCAAGGCCGGCGGGTTCATCAACCTTCCCGCTTTGACCATCGCGCTCCTCATGACCCTGCTCCTCGTCCGGGGCACTTCGGAAAGCGCCAAGTTCAACGCCATCCTGGTTGCCATCAAGGTAACGGCGCTTACCGCGTTCGTGATCCTCACCCTGCCGGTCTCGAAGGCGGAGAATTTCGCGCCCTTCGCCCCCGCCGGGATGTTCGGCGGCTTCGGCAGCGGCGTCGGCGTGGTCGGCGCGGCGGCAACGATGTTCTTCGCCTATGTCGGCTTCGACGCGGTCTCCACCGCGGCCGAGGAAACCAAGAACCCGCAACGCAACGTGCCGATCGGCCTGATCGGCTCCCTCGCCATCTGCACGATCTTCTACATGCTGGTGACGGCGGGGGCGATCGGCGCAATGGGCGGCCAGCCGGTGATGGGCGCGAACGGCATTCCGCTTCCCACCGGCGAGGCTTTGTCCACCCAGTGCGCCACCGCGCAATATATGAACGCGCTGGTCTGCTCGCGTGAGCCGCTTGCCCACGTTCTCCACACCATCGGCTACGGCACGGTCGGCAACATGCTTGGCTATGCCGCTTTCATTGCGCTTCCTTCCGTTATCCTCATCCTGCTGTTCGGCCAGACCCGCATCTTCTTCGTGATGGCGCGCGACGGCCTGCTCCCGGAAGCGCTGTCGCGGGTCCATCCGCGCTGGAAGACGCCGCACGTCGTCACCTTGATCACCGGCGTGATCGTCGCGGTTGCCGCGGCCTTCTTCCCGGTGGGTGCGCTTGCCGACGTCGCCAATGCGGGCACGCTGTACGCGTTCCTGATGGTCGCGATCGCCGTGTGGCAGCTTCGCAAGATCGATCCCACCCGCCGCCGCGCCTTCCGGGTGCCGGCCGTCGGTCTCGTCGCGACGCTGACGGTGCTCGGCTGCTTGTTCCTGTTCTTCAACCTGCCGCTCGAAGCGATGCTCGTGCTGCCGGCCTGGACGGCGATCGGCGTGGTTTTCTATGCCCTCTACGGTTACCGCAACAGCCACCTCGGCCGCGGTCTGGTGGAGGTGCACGAAACCGAAGTGTCGGCGCTCGAGCCCGGCATTCCGGGCGTGGACGACGACAACCGCACCCGCTGAGCGGAGCGGCCCCAGCCAAAGAAAAAGGGAGGCCTTGAGCCTCCCTTTTTTTATGCGGCGAAGCGGCCCCCTGTTCCTCCCCGTTTGCGAAGCGAATGGGGAGGGGAACCACACGAAGTGTGGTGGAGGGGTAACTGCCGTAGACTCCGAGGTTCAACCGCAAGACGGCAAAATCCCGCGCCGCTACCCCTCCACCATGCTGCGCATGGTTCCCCTCCCCATCTTACGATGGGGAGGAACTAAGGCTCACCCCAGCTTCCCAGCCATGCTCGCACCGCAGCGCCCCCCCTGTTCCTCCCTGTTCGCGGAGCGAATGGGGAGGGGAACCACACGAAGTGTGGTGGAGGGGTAACTGCCGCAGCTTCGGAGGTTCAATCCGCCACTTGGCAAAAGCCTGCGCCCTCTACCCCTCCACCATGCTGCGCATGGTTCCCCTCCCCATCTTACGATGGGGAGGAACTAAGGATCAGCCCAGCTTCTCGGCGACCAGCGCCTTCAAGTCCGCCTCGGGCCGCGCGCCGTAGTGCGAGATCACCTCCGCCGCCGCGATGGCGCCCATGCGCAGGCTCTGCTCGAGGCCCCGCCCCTGCGCCAGCCCGGCAAGGAACCCTGCGGCGAACAGATCGCCCGCCCCGGTCGTGTCGATCACCTGGGAAACCGGCTCGGCCGTCACGTCCACACGCTGCCCGCCTTCCACCGCAATCGCGCCCTGCTCACCCCGCGTCACGACCAGCAACGGCACCCGGGCCGCGGCACTCGCCACCGCCGAATCGAAATCCGCCTCGCCGGTCAGCGACACGATCTCCGCCTCGTTGGCGAAGAGGATGTCGACCTTCCCATCGTCGATGAGCTGGTTGAAGCCGTCGCGATGCCGATCGACGCAGAAGCTGTCCGAAAGCGTGAACGCCACCCGGCGCCCCGCTTCATGCGCAACCGCGATCGCCCGCTCCATCGCCGCCCGCGGCGTTTCCGGGTCCCACAGATAGCCCTCGAGATACAGGATCGCCGCGTCGCGCACCTGGCTCTCGTCAAGCTT
Source organism: Allosphingosinicella sp. (assembly GCA_036399755.1). Classification (GTDB taxonomy): domain Bacteria; phylum Pseudomonadota; class Alphaproteobacteria; order Sphingomonadales; family Sphingomonadaceae; genus Allosphingosinicella. The sequence continues at coordinate 5,495 of DASWMM010000168.1, read as the reverse complement.
CGCCGTGTCGAGCGACTGCGCCGCGCCCAGGAACGTATTCATCGTCCGCTGCGCGTCGGGCGTGACCAGCACCAGGCTGCGCGCCGTCGGCATCTCGGCGGCCGGAGACGCGGGCGTGGTGAACTCCACCCCGATCGAGCGCACGTCATGCGCATAGACCTCGCCAAGCTGATCGTCCGCCACTTGGCCGACGAAGCCCGCTTTGCCGCCCAGCATCGCGATCCCCGCCGCGGTGTTGCCGGCCGATCCGCCGCTGATCTCGCGCCCCGGCCCCATCTTACCGTACAGCCGAGTCGCCTCCTCCGCGTCGATCAGCCGCATCGAGCCCTTGTCCAGCCCTTCGGCGGCGAGAAAGGCATCGCTTGTCGCGGCGATGACATCGACGATGGCGTTGCCGATGCAGAGGACGTCGAGGCGGGTGTCGGCCATGGTTTCGAGGCGCTTTCGTGTGTGGGAGAAAGCGGCGCCCTAGCGGCGGGAGCGGAGGGGATCAACTCTGGCGCCTGAGGAACCAGCCTTCGCCCAAGCAACCACCGTCACCCCGGACTTGATCCGGGGTCCACCTTCTACCTTCCTACCCCCGCTGGAAAAGGAGGTGGATGCCGGATCAAGTCCGGCATGACGCCGAGGGCTAAGGGTTGACGCACCCCCTCCCCAACCCCCACCCCCTTCCCCATGCTCACCGCCTTCACCCGCGCGCTCGGAGACCTCGCCGACCCGGCCGTGCGGCGCGTGCTCCTGAAGTCGCTTGCCGTCACCATCCTCCTCTTCGCCGCGCTGGCCGTGCTGCTCGGCTGGCTGCTCACCGGCACCAACCCCTGCGGCCTCGGCCCGCTCTCCTACGAATGCCGGATCGACGGCGGCTCCGGGGCGCTCGTGTCGCTGCTGCTCGGCCTCGCGGGCCTCTGGTTCCTGTTCCCCGCCGTCGCCATCGGCGTGATCGGCGTCTTCGCCGATGAGGTGGTCGAAGCCGTGGAGCGCCGCCACTACCCCCACGCAGCCGGCCACGCCGTGCCGCTCGGCCGTTCGCTCAAGCTCTCCCTCGCCTCCGTTGCCCGCCTCCTCCTCTGGAACCTGCTCGCCGCGCCATTCTACCTGATCCTGATGATCACCGGGATCGGGCCGTTCCTGCTGTTCAGCCTGGTCAACGCCCTCGTCCTCGGCCGGGACCTCGGCGAAATGGTCGCCGCCCGGCACCACCAGGGCGAGGCGATGAAGCGCTGGCTTGCGGCCACCCGCCTCCGCCGCGCGACGCTTGGCCTCGGCTCGGCGTGGCTTTTCCTGATCCCTTTTGCCAATCTCCTCGCGCCGTTGCTAAGCGCGGCCGCCGCGACGCACATGTTCCACCGGGGGAAGAAATGACGCCTCACGCCAGATCGGGCGCGCTCGCCCTTCTGCTCCTCGCCGGCGCCTGCGCGCCCAAGCAGACGGTGAAGCCGGTCGCGGCGCCGCCGCCGGTGCGGGTGCAAAGCTACCCCGTCACCGGTCTGGAAGCGGTCATCGGCCGCACCGCCGCCACCCTCCAGGCCCAGTTCGGCCGCCCCGATCTCGACATCCGCGAAGGCCCGGCGCGCAAACTCCAATTCTCCGCCCCCGCCTGCGTCCTCGACGCCTACCTCTACCCCCCCAAGGCCGGCGCCAAGGAGCCGATCGTCACCCACGTCGACGCAAGGCTCCCCAACGGCGCGGACTTCGACCGCGCGAGTTGCGTGGCGGCGCTGGCACAGGCGCGGCGCTAAGTTCCTCCCCATGCCCGCATGGGGAGGGGAACCACCCGAAGGGTGGTGGAGGGGTAACTGCCGTGGAGTCAGAGCTTCCAACGCAACACGGCAAAGGCCCGCGCCCCCTACCCCTCCACCATGCTGCGCATGGTTCCCCTCCCCATCTCACGATGGGGAGGAACTAAGCCTCGCCACCGCCCACCCGGCAGCCTCCGCCACCACCTCATCCTCATCGCCCACGAGCCGCTCCAGCACCGGCAACAACTCCGCCCGCCCGCTATTCCCCGCCGCGATCGCCGCGTTGCGCACCATCCGCCCCCGCCCGATCCGCTTGATCGGCGAGCCCGAAAACACCTGCCGAAACCCCGCATCGTCCAGCGCCAGCAAATCCGCCAAAGCCGGCGCCGCCAGCTCCGCCCTCGGTAGAAACGCCTGGTTGCGCCGCGCGGTATCGGCAAACCGGTTCCACGGGCACACCGACAGGCAGTCGTCGCAGCCATAGATTCGGTTGCCCATCGCCGCCCGGAATTCCTCCGGAATCGGCCCCTTATGCTCGATCGTCAGGTACGAAATGCACCGCCGCGCATCGAGCCGGAACGGCGCCGGGAACGCCCCCGTCGGGCAGGCATCAAGGCACGCCGTGCAGCTCCCGCAATGCACCGGGTGCGGCGCCTGCGAAGGCTCCAGCTCCAGCGTGGTGTAGATCGCGCCGAGGAACAGCCAGCTCCCATCCGCCCGGCTGACCAGGTTGGTATGCTTGCCCTGCCACCCCAGCCCCGCCGCCTCGGCCAGCGGCTTTTCCATCACGGGCGCCGTGTCGACGAACACTTTCAGTTCGCAGCCCTGTCCTGAGCTTGTCGAAGCGGCGGCCTCTTCGACCATCCACCGCGCCAGCGCCTTCAGCGCTTTCTTGACGGTGTCATGGTAATCCGCGCCCTGCGCATACACCGAAATCCGCCCCACCTCCGGCGCTTCCGCCAAGGCCAGCGGGTCCACCCCCGGCGCATAGCTCATGCCCAGCGAAATCACCGACCGCACCTCCGCCCAAAGCCCCTTGGGCGAGGCCCGCCGCTCCTCGGTATCCGCCATCCAGATCATGTCGCCATGGCAGCCTTCGCTCAGCCACTGCCGCAACCGCTCGCCGGTTTTCGGCGCGGCATCGGCCCGCGCCACGCCGAACGCCGCGAAGCCGAGCTCGCGCGCCTTTTCTTCCAGCCGTTCGCGTGAATATGGTGGCTTGCCTTGGGACACCGCGCCTCGCTACCACAGTGTCGGGGAAGGGGACACCGGGTGACCAGCTTAGCTATTGAGGCAAAAGGCCTCTTCAAGTCTTTCGACGGCAAACCTGCCGTGAAAGGCATCGACATCGCCGTGCCGGAAGGCACGATCTACGGCATCCTCGGCCCCAACGGCGCCGGCAAGACCACCACCTTGCGCATGCTGCTCGGCATCATCGATCCGGACTCGGGCACGCGCACGATGCTGGGCCACAAGGAGCCGCTCCAGGCCGCCAACCTGGTCGGCTACCTGCCCGAGGAACGCGGCCTCTACCCCGCGATGACCGCGCGAGATGCAATCGCCTTCATGGGCGCCCTTCGCGGCTTGCCCCTCGCAATCGGACGCGCCCGCGCCGCCGGCCTGCTCAAGGACAACGGCCTCGGCGATTACGTCGATAAGCCGATCCGCTCCCTCTCCAAGGGCATGGCGCAAACCGTGCAGCTCTTCGGCACCATCGTTCACCGCCCCAAGCTCATCGTCCTCGACGAGCCTTTCTCCGGCCTCGACGCGATCAACCAGGGCCGCCTCGAAACCCTGATCCGCGAGGAAGCGGCGGGCGGCGCCACCATTATCTTCTCCACCCACGTCATCGCCCATGCCGAGCGCCTTTGCGAGCGGATCGCGATCATCGCCGGCGGCGAGGTGCGCTTCGAAGGCCAGGTTGCCGAAGCCCGCGACCGCCTCCGCCCGCAGGTCCGCCTCAAGACCCGCAACGCCGACGGCCGCTGGCGAGCCGCCCTCCCCCCCGGCGCGGCGCTTCACGAAGGCGTCTGGCTGTTCGAGCTTCCCCCGGTCGGCATCGAGCCATTGCTCAAGGCGCTGATCGACGGCGGCGCGGGGATCGAGGAACTCTCCATCGAGCGCCCCGGCCTCCACGACGCCTTCGTCGCAATCGCCGGCGAGGCCGCGGCCCGCGCCATGAACCAGGCCGCAAGCGAGGAGCGCGCAGCATGATGAGCTTCGTTCAAAGCGCGTTCGTGATCGGCCGCCGCGATTTCATCGCCACCGTCTGGTCGCGCACTTTCCTATTCTTTCTGCTCGGCCCCTTGGTGATCATCGGCATCTCCGTGATGTTCGGCAACGTCAGCAGCAAGATGGCGCGCAACGACGTGCGCTCCACCGTCGCGATCATCGCGAACGCCGCCGATTTCGCGCCGATCGAGGCCGCCCGCGCGCGGGTGGAGCCGGTGTTCCGCGAAGCCACCCTGCCCGATCTCAGCCGGATCGAGCCGGACTACGACCAGGCGCTCCAGACCGAACAATTGCTCGGCGCAGGCGACAAGAAGATCGTCGCGGTGCTCACCGGCGGCCTCGCCCGTCCGGTGCTCACCGGCTCGGTCAGCCCCGACGGATCGATCCGCAAGCAACTGGGCCTGATCCTCGACGAGGCGCGGCAAACCCAGGCGCTTGCCAAAGCGGGCGGCTTCGCCCCCACCGACATCCGCGTCGTGGAGGTCGAGCAATCCGCGGGCGCCCTCGCCACCGGCCGAGCGCTCACCGCCCGCATGGCCCAGCTTCTGCTGTTCATGATCACCGTGTTGCTCGCCGGAATGCTGCTGTCGAACCTGCTCGAAGAGAAATCCAACAAGATCATCGAAGTGCTCGCCGCGGCCTTGCCGATCGACGCGGTGTTTACCGGCAAGCTGTTTTCGATGCTCGCGGTCAGCCTGGTTGGTATCGCCGTCTGGGCGGCGGGCGCGCTGATCGCGGTGTCGGTCTGGGTCAAGGACCCGTCCAGCCTGCCCGATCCCGCCGTCGGCTGGCCGCTCTTCATCATCCTGGCCATTCTCTACTACGCGGCCAATTACTTGCTGCTCGGCGCCCTGTTCCTCGGCATCGGCAGCCAGGCCAACAGCGTGCGCGAGGTGCAGACCCTGTCCATGCCGGTCACCGTCGCCCAGATGCTGGTCTTCCTCCTCGCCTCCTTCGCGATCGGCCAGCCGAACAACCTGCTGGGCTTGGGCGCCGCGATCTTCCCGTTCAGCTCGCCGCTGACCATGGTGGCGCGGGCCGCGCAATTGCCCGAGCTCTGGCCGCACCTCCTGGCGCTCGCCTGGCAAGTGCTCTGGGTCTGGCTCATCGTAAGCCTCGGCGCGACGCTGTTCCGCCGCAACGTGCTGAAATCCGGTGGCGGCTCCATGGCCGTGATCCGGACGAAGAAGGGCAAGGCCTAAAATCCTCCCCTGCATTTGCAGGGGAGGGGGACCGCGCGTAGCGCGGTGGAGGGGCGGCGCAGGCGAAGCCGCAGCCGTTCTCCTCGCTTCGCTCGCGCCCCTCCACCAGGCTCCGCCTGGTCCCCATCCCCTCGAATTCGAGGGGAGGATTAGAAGCGCCGCCCTGACGGACGCGGACAACGGTTTGGGCAACCCCCACCTCCGTTCGTCCCGAGCGTAGTCGAGGGGCGCACCTCACACGCCCGTGCAACGCCCCTCGACGTCGCTCGGGACGAACGAGGTTTGTTCTTTAAACCCCACCCGCTTGGCCGCCCCTACCCCG
>DASWMM010000167.1:0-5202 GCA_036399755.1 Allosphingosinicella sp. | reverse complement strand
CCACAGGTTTGAGGAGGTAGAGCCGCGCGAACCAGCGCTCCTGAACGGAGGCAGGCTCGGCGGCCAAAGCGGCGGACAAGCTCTGCGGCTCGATTCCGGTCGCCGCGCGCCACGCGCCTGCATCCGCCATTGCGCCGCGCTCGATCTCGCGCCGCGCGGTGGTGCGGATCGGCGGCCGCCAGCCAAGCCATGCGATGAGGTCGCCGACCCGGTAGCCAAACCCCATCACGAAGCCCGGCACGGAAACCAGTCGCGCCGGCTCCCATCCGAGCCAGGCGCGATAACGGCCGACCAGCGCCTCGAAGCTCAGCCGCTCCGGCCCGGCGAGATCAAGCGTCAGTCGCGACGGTGCGCCCGGCCGAAGCAGCAGCGCCACCGTTTCGACGACATCGTCGAGCTGCACGACATCGAGCGCGCCGGCCTCCGGAGCGCGCGGCAACACCGGCAGCGCCGCAAGCCCGCGGAACAGCGCGCTTCCGCCATAGGCCGCCCGGCCGAGCACCACCGAAGGCCGCAGGATCACCCAGTCCAATTTGGAAGCCTCAAGCGCCGCATCGCCTCTGCGTTTGGTTGCGGAGAAGCGGCTGGCCGGCCGGTCGACGCCCAAAGCCGACATCTGGATCACGCGCCGAACGCCCGCTTTTTCGCAGGCCTGCCACAAGGCAGCCGGGGCAGCGTCGTGCACACGCGCGGTGTCGTCGCGCAGGCTGTCCTGAAGCGTGCCCGCGCAGTTCACCACCGCGTCAATCCCGGACAAATGCGGCGCCCACACGGCCGGCTCCGTCGCATGCCGCAAGTCGAGACGGACCCAGCGGTCCACCGCCACCCGCGCCGAGTCCGCCCCGCCGCTGCGCCCGACTCCGACGATCTCATGCCCCTCGCGCGTCAGCCGCGCGGCCACCGCCGAACCGATAAATCCGCTCGCCCCGATCAGCAGGATTCGCACCGAATACCTCCCCTTCCCACCCGACGTGGGTAAAGAAGTCACCCGCCCCAAACCACCCCCGTCATTCCCGCCACCCCCCTGTCATTCCCGCGAAAGCGGGAATCCGGCTTCTTTTTCTTGTGCCCAGCGAGAAGAAAGGAAGAAGCGGGACCCCCGCTTTCGCGGGGGTGACGGAGTTAGCGCCTATTCGTGCCGAAGCGCGTGAACCGGGTTCATCCGGGCCACCCGAAGCGCGTGGCCGGCAACCGTGAAGATCGCGATTGCAAGGGCGATCAGCCCGGCAAGCACGAACGGTCCCGGCGTAAGATCGATGCGCACGGAAAAGCCGTTCAGCCAGTCGCGCATCGCCCACCAGGCGATCGGCCAAGCCAACAGATTAGCGATCACCACCGGCTTGGAAAACTGCCAGGTCAGCAGCCGAACGATGTGCCGCACCTTGGCGCCAAGCACCTTTCGTATCCCGATCTCCTTGGTTCGCCGCTCGGTTGCGAAGGCGGCAAGGCTGTACAGGCCGAGGCAGGAAATCAGGATGGCGAGCAGCGAGAAGCCGGCGAACAGCACCGTCCGCGCCCGCTCGGCGGCATAAAGCTCGTGCACGATATCGTCCGCGAACCGCGCTTCAAACGGGATTTCGGGCTCAAGCTTTGCCCAGATCCTGCCCAGCGCCGCCATCACCTCGCCCGGCTTCGCCGCGGCATAATGCACCACCACCCGGTCGGTATGCTCGGGATCGTAGGAATAAACGATGGGATCGACCGCGTCGCGCGCGGTTCGGAAGCGGGTGTCCTCCACCACGCCGGCAATCCGCGCCGGCACCATCACGAAGCCGTCATAGGCGATCTCGACCACCTTGCCGAGCGCCGCTTGCGGGGTGCGATAGCCGAGCTGCCGCGCCGCCGAGCGGTTGACCACCACGTTGATCCCGCGCGCCGCCAGGTCCTTGCCCGAGGCGCCGCCGGCACTGTCCGCCGCGAACCGGTCGCCAAGCAGCCGCCCGGCGAGCAGCGGGATGTCCATGGTCGCGAGGAATTCGGAGTCCACGCTGTGGAAGCCCAAGGACACGCCCTCGCGCCCCGGAGTGCGCATCAGCCGCACGGGCGTCTCCGCCGCGCCGATCTCGAGGCCCGTCCGCCCGACTCCGGTCACGCCCGGAACCGCCAGCATCGCCGAGCGCGCCTCCGTATATTCCGCGCCCTGCGTGAAGCGCCAGGCATTGTCGATCTGGAGAAGGCCGTCGCGGCGGTAGCCGGGATCGACGCGTTGCACGAACTGGGTCTGCGAATAGATCACGGCGGTGCTTGCGATCAGCCCGATGGCGATTGCGAACTGAAGCACCACCAGCACGCTGCGCAGCCGAACGCTGCCCGGCGTTTCCGCCGACGCCCGGTTGCCGTGCAGCGCGCGGGAGGGGTTGAAGCGGCTGAGGTAGACAGCCGGGTAGAGGCTGCCCAGAATAGCGGTGACGGCGAACAGGACGAGCGCCGGCACCAGCATGCCGTGCTCGCCGAGATAGGCGATCCGCATGTCCGCGCCGACGAGGCGGCTGATCCACGGCGCCGCCACTTCGATCAGGCTGAGCGCGATCAGCATCGCCACCGCGCAGATCAGCAGGCTCTCGGTCAGGAACTGGACAACGAGCTGGCGCCGGGTGGCGCCGAGCACCTTGCGGAGCGCCACTTCGCGCGCCCGCTGAACCGCATGGGCGGTTGCGAGGTTGACGAAGTTCATCACCGCCATGCCCAGCGTCAGCAGCGCGACCACCGCAAAGGTGGCGAGCATCTGCGGGTCCCCGCCCGGCCGAAGCGCCGCCTCCTGCGCCTCGCCGAGGTGGACGTCGCCGATCGGCACCAGCTTCGGATCGAACACGCCGGACAGGGAGACCTGCTTGCCGTCGATCGTCTCGGGCGTCATTACCCGCTCCTGCCAGGCGGGGATGCCTGCGTTCACCGCCGCTGGATCGGCGCCGGGGCGAAGCTTCACATAATGCTGCTGGTCGAGATTTCCCCAGCCGCTGATCTCCGGCCACCTTTGCGCCGGATCGGCGAGGTACAGGATACCGACCTTGAGGCTGGTATTCCCTGGCAGATCGCGCAGCACGGCGCCGATCCTGCGGTCGCGCTTGCCCGGCCCCGCGCCGAGGCTGAGCAGCTTGCCCATCGCATCGGCCGTGCCGAACTGCCGGATCGCCTCGCTCTCCGTCAGCGCCGCGGTGTTGAGATCGGCCAGCGCGGTCGCCGGGGAGCCCTGCCGGAACGGAAGCGCAAGCACCTTGAAGAAATCGGCGTCCACCATGGTCGCGTCGAGGAACATCGGCCGGCCCTCATGCTCGGTCACGGTTTTCCCCGTCGTAACCGAAGTCATCGCCTCGATCTGCGGAAAGCCCGCCGGCAGCGCCGCGTCGAGCGGGTAGGCGCTCGCCTGGGTGTGCGTATCGGGCTGGCCGGGCGGGTGGATGGTGGTTTGCACCTGGTAGACCCGCCCCGCATCGGGCAGCGAGCTATCGAAGCTCTGCTCGTAGCGGATGTAGCCGAGGATCAGCAGCGACGCGGCCAGCCCGAGCGCGAGGCCTGCAATGTTGATCGCAGCATAGGTCCGGTTCCGCGCCAGCAAGCGGAGCGCGAAGACGAGATTGCTGCGCCACATCGGCTCGTTCCCCTTCTATTCGTAACGAAGCGCGTGGATCGGATTGGCCCGGGCGACCCGCAGTGCGTGTCCGGCGATGGTGCCGAGCGCGATGACGAGCGCCAGCAGCCCGGCGGCCAGGAACGGCGTCGGCCCAAGCCCAACCCGGCTGTCGAAGCCGTTCAGCCAATCGCGCATCACCCACCAGGCGATCGGCCACGCGATCAGGTTGGAAATGATCACCGGCTTGGAGAACTGCCAGGCAAGCAGCCGCACGATGTCGCGGCTCCGCGCGCCCAGCACCTTGCGGATGCCGATCTCCTTTGTCCGCCGTTCCGCCGTGAATGCGGCAAGTCCGAACAGCCCAAGGCAAGCAACAATCACCGCCAGCAGCGCAAAGCCGCCAAAGGTCCGCGCCCGCGCCTGCTCCGCCTGGTAAAGCTCCGCGACGACATCCTCGGAGAACTCCCCATCGAACGGCACGTCGTTCGCCATCCGCTTCCACACCGCTTCCGTGCGCGCGCGCACCGCCGCCGGATCGCCTTTGTAGCGGATCAGCAAATTACCGGCCAAAGTCTTGTCGAAGCGGAACAGGATCGGGTCGATCGGGTCCCGGATGGAGCGGAAGCGGCTGTCCTGAACCACCCCGATGATGGTCGCCGGCACCAGCCCATATTCGGCCTCCACAAGCGCGACCTTGACCACCTTGCCGACCGCTTCCGCCGGCGAGCGGAAGCCCATGCGCTTGGTCGCAAGCTCGTTCACGACGATGTTCACGCCGCGCCCGGGCAGCGCCTTTTCCCAGCCGGGATCGGCGGGAAAGGGCTGGGTGGAGTCGTCGCCCGGGCGCTTCTCGTCGAACAAGCGGCCGGCGATCAGCTTGATGCCCATCGTCTCGAAAAAGCCGGCATCGATGCTGTAGCTGCCGATGTTGATCGGCTCCGCGACGCCGGGCACCAGCACGCCGGTGTTGGTGTTGTTGTTGGTGTTGATGCCGATGCCGCTCCGCCCCACCGCCTGCACGCCCTCCACGCGGCGCATTTCCTCGACAATCGCGTCCGCCTTGGGCAGCACCTGGCGGCGGCCGATCGCTTCGACCTGAAGCAGGCCCTCGCGCTGGAACCCGGGATCGGCACTGCGCGCGTAGACGCTTTGCGCATAAACGACCGCGGTGCAGATGATCAGCCCGATCGACACCGCGAACTGGGCAATGACCAGCGCGTTGCGCAGGTGCCCCGAACCGGCCGCCTCCGCCGTCGATTTGTTCGCCTTCAGAACCTGGGCCGGCTGGAAGCGGGACAGGTAGAAAGCCGGGTAAAGCCCGCCCGCCGCGCCGACGATCAGCACAAGCGCAACGATCGGCAGGATCAACCCGCCCGAACCGAAATAGGAGAGGTCGAGCTCGGCATCGAGGAAGCTGGACAGCGAAGGCAAGGCAAGTTCCGCCATGGCGAGGGCGAGCAGCATGGCAAGCGCCGCGACGAGCACGGATTCCCCAAGGAACTGGGTCATCAACTGCCGCCTGGTGGCGCCGAGCACCTTCCTGAGCGCCACTTCGCGAGCGCGTTGGCTGGCGCGGGCGGTGGCGAGGTTGGTGAAGTTGACGCAAGCCATGCCCAGGATCAGCACCGCGA
>DASWMM010000166.1:0-7383 GCA_036399755.1 Allosphingosinicella sp. | reverse complement strand
CACCGAAAGCAACTGGCCGGCCCCAACATTGGCGTCGACGGTGGTCAGTTGGTAGCTGGTCGGGCCGGTACCGATGACGCTGCCTCCGTAAAGCGTGAGGCGCTCCACGCTTGTCAAGGCGCCTGCCCCAAAGGTGAGGTTGTAAGTCCCTCCCAGCGCGACGGCATCGCTGCCGGTGCCGCCGTCGACGACGTCTCCGGCGCTGAACGAAGCTCCGAAGTAAAGGAGATCGTCCCCGCCGCCGCCGTAAACCAGGTCCTCGCCGCCCGTCAGGACGATCAGGTCGGCCGCCGCGCCGCCGGTGACAATGTTGTTCAAGCCGTTGTCGGTGAGCCCGGTGGTGGCCGCGGCTCCGGTATAGGTCAGCTTCTCCACAAAGGCCGGCAAGACATAGCTGACGAGGCCGGTGCGGACCTCATCCGCCGTGCCTTCTCCCGCCGCTTCTGTGACGGCATCGCCCGCGGCGTCCACCGTATAGATGTCGTTCCCGGTGCCGCCGGCCATGGCATCGGCTCCGGCGCCGCCGTCGAGCGTGTCGTCGCCGTCGCCGCCCTGCAGGATGTCGTTGCCGCTGCCCCCTTCCAGCGCGTCGTTTCCGGCTCCGCCCTCGAGGACGTCGTTGCCGTCATCGCCGCGCAGCCGGTCGGCCCCCTCCAGCCCTTGCAGCAGGTCGTCGCCGCCAAGCCCGCGCAGCGAGTCCACGCCGGCCGTTCCGGTCCAGATATTGTCAAGGTTCGAGACGGGAACGATGCGCGCGAACAGGTCGTCCCGCGACCAGGCGGGGGCGCCCACGAACGTCACCTGCTCTATCTGGTAGAGGCTATCGGTGCCGGCCGCGTTCCCCAGAAATACGTATTCCTCGCCGCCGTCGAGGAAAAGGAGGAAATCCTCCTGGCTGCGGGCGACGATGATGTCGCCCGGCGCAATGCCGGGACCAAAGGCCACCGTGTCAAAGCCGCTCGCGCCGACGTTCCAATCCACATAATCCGAAATCGTATCCACCCCGTCGCCGCGCCCGAACACGTAGGTGTCGTCGCCGCTGCTTCCATACAACCAGTCGTTGCCGGTGCCGCCGGTGAGGATATCGGCCCCCTTGCCGCCGTAGAGCGTGTCCTGACCGTCGCCGCTTTGCAGAGTGTCGTTGCCGTCGCCGCCTTCCAGCACGTCGTTCCCGGCTCCGCCCTGGAGGACATCGTCGCCGCCGTCGCCGCGCAGCCGGTCGGCCCCGTCCAGCCCTTGCAGCAGGTCGTCGCCGCCAAGCCCGCGCAGCGAGTCCACGCCGGCCGTGCCGGCAAGTGTGTTGTCAAGGTTGGAAACGGGAACGATGCGCGCGAACAGGTCGTCGCGCGACCAGGCGGGGGCGCCCACGAACGTCACCTGCTCTATCTGGTAGAGGCTATCGGCGCCGGCCGCGTTCCCCAGAAACACGTATTCCTCGCCGCCGTCGAGAAAAAGGAGGAAATCGTCCTGGCTGCGGGCGACGATGATGTCGCCCGGCGCAATGCCGGGGCCAAAGGCAACTGTGTCAAAGCCGCCCGCGCCAACGTTCCAATCCACGTAATCCGAAATCGTATCCACCGCGTCGCCGCGGCCGAACACGTAGGTGTCGTCGCCGCTGCCTCCATACAACCAGTCGTTGCCGGTGCCGCCGGTGAGGATATCGTTGCCGCCGCGCCCGTCGATCCAGTCGAAGCCGGCGCCGCCGCTGATCGACTCGCCGTCGTAGCTGCCCCAGAAATGGTCGTCGCCGGATGTCGCCACGGTCGACAGCGCGACCAGCTCGGCGTGCGTGACGACGCCGGAGGTGAGCCAAAGACTCTCGACCCGATATGCGGCAGCGGTCATGGTCCGGTACAGTTCGACGCTGCCCCCTCCATTGTCGAGCGTGAGAAGCAGGTTCTGGCCGCCGTTGGTTTGAGTGACGGTGATGTTGGCCAAATCGATTCCAGGGCCGAACGTAACGTGGTCGATGCCCCCGGACTGATTATTCGCGATGCCGCCGTCGTTTTCGATGATCACGTCATTGCCGTCGCCACGGGCGAAAACATATTCATCGTCACCGGTCAGGCCGTAGAGCTCATCGTTACCGGCGTAGCCGGTCAGCACGTCGTCCGCATTCCGGTTTCCGACCAACTGGTCGTTCCCACTACCGCCGTTGATTAATGCCATTCGTTTGCCCCTTTGTTTTCAACGGCAGGCTAGGCGACGGAAAACCGAAATCCTAGCCTTGCAAAAAACTTTCTGCCGTGCCGAACTGCCAAGGATTCGCGAGCTTTTTTGGATAGCGTCGGGCAAAGGATTGCGCGCAGCCGCCGGCTCGCTCCGATCCGGTTCGCTCACCCTTCGTTCACCCGCTCCGCTTATGCTGACGGGCACATTGCCAAGGCCCCGTGAAGTCCTATCTATGGGGGGCACGCACAAACGCAGTGGCGCATATGCGGGCCGCCTTCCCCTTGGCGCCCGCTGTTGCCCACATTCTGGGATTGAACATGGCCAACGACCCGCGCACTCCTACTCCCGACAAGGACCCCAATGGCGGCGGCGGGGGGGCGAACCCCTGGATGAAGTCGCTGTTCATCTGGGCGGGCATCCTGCTGGCGCTGATCCTCTTCGTCCAGGTCGTCGACGGCGGCGGGCGCGCGGCGTCGGGGCAGGCGGTTGCCTATTCGGATTTCCTGAACCGGGTCGAGGAAGGCTCCGTCAAGGAAGTCGCAATCGGGCGGGAAACCATTACCGGCAAGCTTTCCAACGGCGAGGCGTTCCGCACCAACGCCATTCCCGATCCGACGCTGACCACGCGTCTGCGCGAAAAGGGCGTATCCTTTTCCGGCGAGCCGGAGCAGCAGACCAGCATCTGGACCTATCTCCTCGTCCAGTCCCTTCCGTTCATCCTGATCCTTGGCCTCGCCTTCTTCATCATGCGGCAGATGCAGAAGAATGCGGGTTCGGGCGCGATGGGCTTCGGCAAGTCAAAGGCCAAGCTGCTCACCGAGAAATCGGGCCGCGTTACCTTCGACGATGTCGCCGGCATCGACGAAGCGCGCGAGGAGCTGCAGGAGATCGTCGATTTCCTCAAGGACCCGACAAAGTTCGCGCGCCTGGGCGGCAAGATTCCGAAGGGCGCGCTGCTGGTCGGCTCGCCCGGCACCGGCAAGACGCTGCTGGCCCGCGCCATCGCGGGTGAGGCCAACGTGCCCTTCTTCACCATCTCCGGTTCGGACTTCGTCGAAATGTTCGTCGGCGTCGGCGCGAGCCGAGTCCGCGACATGTTCGAGCAAGCGAAAAAGAACGCTCCCTGCATCGTCTTCATCGACGAAATCGATGCGGTCGGCCGCCATCGCGGCGCCGGCCTCGGCAACGGCAATGACGAGCGCGAGCAGACGCTGAACCAGCTCCTCGTCGAGATGGACGGTTTCGAGGCCAATGAAGGCATCATCATCATTGCCGCGACCAACCGGCCCGACGTTCTCGATCCGGCGCTGCTGCGTCCGGGCCGTTTCGACCGCAGGGTGACGGTGCCGCTGCCCGACATCGACGGCCGTTTGAAGATCCTCCAGGTCCACATGAAGAAGGTTCCGCTTGCCCCCGATGTCGATCCGCGCACCATTGCGCGCGGCACGCCGGGCATGTCGGGCGCCGATCTCGCCAATCTCGTCAACGAGGCGGCGCTGATGGCGGCGCGGCTCGGCAAGCGGATGGTGGCGATGGCGCAGTTCGAAACCGCCAAGGACCGGGTGATCATGGGCACCGAGTGGAAGTCGCTTGTGATGACCCCGGAAGAAAAGCGGATGACCGCTTACCATGAGGCAGGCCATGCGCTGGTCCGAATCCACGAGCCGGCATCCGATCCGATCCACAAGGCGACGATCATCCCGCGCGGCGGCGCGCTCGGCATGGTGGTCAGCATGCCCGAACGCGACAATTATTCGTACCACCGCGACAAGATGTACGCCGATCTTGCCACGGTGATGGGCGGCCGCGTCGCCGAGGAAGTCGTCTTCGGCTACGAAAAGGTGTCGTCCGGCGCGTCCAGCGACATCAAGCAGGCGACCAAGCTTGCCCGTGCGATGGTGATGCAGTGGGGCATGTCGGACAAATTGGGTCCGCTGCAATATGAAGAGCAGCAGGGCGAGACGTTCCTGGGCTATTCGCAGACCCAGCGGCACAACATGTCCAACGAAACCGCCTTGCTGATCGACAGCGAAATCCGCCGGCTGATCGATGGCGCGCACACCCGCGCCACCGAGGTGCTGACCACGCATATCGATCAGTTGCACCTGCTCGCGTCCGCTCTGCTGGAATATGAGACGCTGACCGGCGACGAGATCAAGCGCATCGCTGGCGGCGACGATATCGGCCGCAGCGATCCGAACCTGAGCGCGGCGCCGGTTCCGGCCGGCGGCACCTCCATTCCCAAGACTCGCCGCCCGAGCGGCGGCGGCGGCGTGGGCGGGCCGGCTTCGCTCGGCGCCTGAGCGAGGAGGGCCGGCGCGGGAACGTGCCGGCCCCCTGGCATTGGCGACCGTTCACCCGCCGTTCAGCGGCGCAACGCTTCCTTCGGGTGCATCCCGGAAGGATGTTTTTGCATGAAGATCAAGCTGTTTGCCGCCGTTCTGCTTACCGTTTGTCCGCTCGGCGCGGCTTATGCGATGGATGTCGCCACCTTTCTCGCCAAAGCCGATGCGCTGGAGAAAAAGGGGATGATGGCGCTTTTCTCGAGCGACTACAAAATTCTCAAGGCGGAAGCGGAAGCCGCCGGTAGCCAGCTGCGCGCGGAGCGGGCCGCGGCGCAGAAGGCCGGCCGCAAGGCGGCTTATTGCCCGCCGGCGAAATCGGAACTGGGCGCCAAGGAATTGCTCGCCCACCTGCGCACGATCCCGGCGGCGCGGCGTTCGCGCATGCAGCTGAAGGACGGTCTGCGCGGCCTTCTCGCCCGCAAATACCCCTGCCGCTAAGCCTCAGCCGAGCAGGCCGAGCGCAAGCAGCAACGCGGCAAAGAGGCCGATCGCGATACCGATGAAGTTGAGCAGCACGAAAGTTCGCCACAGCGCGCTCCAGCGTGAAAGGCTGTAGGCGCCGCGCAACTGCTTATAGATGTGGATGGGCGGCACGAAGACCATCGCCAGCCCGGCAATCGCTTCGGGCAATCCGAGCGGATGCAGGAGGCTGAGCGCAATCACTCCCAACGTCATGAAAGCGATCGAGTAGGTCACGAAGACCGTGTGATCGTAGGCCTTGAATGCGCGGTAGCGGCGGCGGTGGAGGAACAGCAGCCATACGAACGGCACCGAGATGGGGATCAACGCCCAGGAGAATTTGTAGGCCGTGGTCTGCAGCTTGTAGACGAGCAGCGACGGGTTCGTCTTGGCCTTCTTGTAGGCTTGAGTGACCCAGTTGTTCACCGAATCCGCGCCGGCAAGGACGACGAGGTTTCCCTCGGAGGTCTTTTCGGCGGCGCGCTTGGCACCGCCGGGCGCGCGGGGTTCTCCTTCGGCAGCCGCCCCGTTGGCCGGGGCGCCCTCGTCGCCCATCATGTTGATGGCCTTTTCGACCACATCGGTTTCGACAAGCAGATCTTCCTTGGTCTCGGCGATCTCCTTGTCGACGTCCTCCGTGGGCTGCCGGGCCGCGGCAAGGCGGGCTCGCTCCGCGATCAATCTGTCCAGCTCCGCCTGCGTTTCGGCGTTCTGCCGGCGGAAGCTCTCCTGGGCTTTGGCGAGTGCGACCGCAGGGTCGTCGCTTTTCCCGGCGGACGCGCCGCCGCCGCCGACCGGGCCGCCAACCATCGAGAAGATGGCGAACATCATGAACACCGAGAACAGGAACATCGCCATCGGGGATACGAACTTCGCCCGCTCTCCCTGCACGTAGCGGCGGGTAAGATCGCCCGGTTTCCAGGCCAGCAGCGGCAGGGTGCGCCAAATTTTGCCGTCGAGGTGAAGCACGCCGTGGGCAAGATCGTGCCACCAGGCACCGATCGTGCGGTGAACGTGCGCCGCCTGGCCGCATTGGTGGCAGTGCGGGCCGACCAGCGGGGTGGCGCAGTTGAGGCAGGCGGTTTCGTGGGTGTGCCCGCCGCCGCCCTCGCCCGCCGCCGGTTCAACCGCGCGGGCCACGGCTCCGCCGGTCACCGCCTCGCCGATCGCTTCCAAACCTTCGCCCCCCATAGGCCCCGGATCATGGCGCAAGCCGCCGCGCCCGTCGAGGGCGTATGCGCAAGCCGGCTAGTCGTGCTAGCGCTCCCCTTGTGATTACAACCGGCCTTCTCGGCGGCTCCTTCAACCCCGCCCATCGCGGGCACCGCCGGATCAGCATGCACGCGCTCCACGCCCTCGGCCTCGACGAGATGTGGTGGCTGGTCTCGCCCGGCAATCCGTTGAAGCCGGAACGGGGCATGGCCCCGCTCCACGCCCGCTACCGCTCGGCGGTGCGCGCCGCGTCCGGCTTTCCGATCCGGGTGACGGCGATCGAGCGGCAGCTCGGTTCTCCTTACACCTATGATACCCTGCTCGCGCTGACCCGATTGTACCCGAAGCGGCGCTTCGTGTGGATCATGGGAGCGGACAATCTCGTCGGGTTCCACCGCTGGCGCGAGTGGCGCCGGATCGCCGCGCTTGTGCCGATTGCGGTTGTCGCGCGTCCGGGGTATGAAGGCGAGGCCCGGGCGGCACGCGCGATGGGCTGGCTGCGGCGCTTCGTCCGACCCGCGGGCCATGCACGGGACTGGACGAGGTGGAGACCGCCGGCGCTCGTGTTCCTGCAATTGCCGCTCGATCCGACGTCCGCCACCGGCATCCGTGCCGCTTGTCCCAACTGGCACCAATCGCCACATCACCCGTTCAACCCCAAGGCCCTGCGCGACGGCGTTACCCGCCGGATCGTGCGCTAAAAGGAGGCACATTGCCCGAGACCACCCCCGCTGCCCACGAACGCGGCAGCATCGAATCGGTCGACGCGCTGCACGCCCTCGTGCTTCGCTCCCTTGACGACGACCAGGCCCAGGATGTCGTCACCATCCCGCTCGGCGGCAAATCCAGCATCGCCGATCACATGGTGATCGCGTCCGGCCGCTCGACCCGTCAGGTCGCGTCCATGGCGCAAAAGCTTGGCGAGCGGATCAAGCAGGAACTCGGCCGGCACGTCCGCGTCGAAGGCCTCCCCGTGGCCGATTGGGTGCTGATCGACGCCGACGACGTGATCATCCACCTGTTCCGCCCGGAAGTGCGCACCTTCTACAATCTGGAGCGCATGTGGGCGTTCGAGGAGAAAGCCGCGGCGGCTCCCGGCGCGTGACACTTTATCCTCCCTGTCGCCATGGGCAATGGGGAGGGGGACTGCATGAAGTGCGGTGGAGGGGCATGTCCAGTGCCGATTGCCCCTCCA
>DASWMM010000165.1:0-2125 GCA_036399755.1 Allosphingosinicella sp. | reverse complement strand
TATCCGCCAGCAGGCGCGGATCGGCGGCGCGGCGGACCACAACGCCCTCCTCCACCTCGCCGCCGACCTGAACCTTGCCTCCACCCAATTCTGGCTCGCCCACAATGCCCCGCGCGGCTCCTCGGTGAACGCCGCCGCGCGCTATCCGCGGCCCGACTGGAAGCCGATCAAGGGCTGGCGCGTCGACCAGGCGCTGGTCTTCGCCCACGCGCTCCAGGAGTCGAACTTCCGGACTGAAGTGGTGAGCCCCGCCGGCGCGGTTGGCCTGATGCAGGTGCGTCCCGGCACCGCCGGCGACGTCGCCCGCTGGAACGGCGACGCTTACGCCCGCGAGCACTTGAACCAGCCCGCCTCCAACCTGGAATATGGCCAGGGCTATATCGAATATCTGCGCGATCTGCCGGCCACCGGCGGCCTGCTGCCCAAGGTGATCGCCGCCTACAATGCGGGGCCGAGGCCGATCGGCGAGTGGAACGGGCGGCAGATGGATAAGGGCGATCCGCTGCTCTACATCGAGTCGATTCCGTACTGGGAGACGCGAGGCTACGTGCCGATCGTGCTCCGCAATTACTGGGTTTACGAGGAGGGCTTCGGCAAGCCTTCGCCGAGCCGAAGCGCCCTTGCCCAGGGAATGTGGCCGCGCTTCCCCGGCTTGGCGGGCGCCCCTGCCGTGCGGATGACGCAGGGCACCGACTGATCTAGTTCTTGCTTTGTTCTCCTGTCGGTGCGACAAGCATCGGCATGAGTCGCCCCGACGTTCACCACGGCCGCGGCGCGCCCGAGAACCGGACGCCGACCCGCTTCAACCTCCCCGTCCGCGAGGCGGACGGCGACTGGCTGGACGCCCGCGAGGAGGTGGACGGCGAAGCGCCGCCGCTGCGCACAACCATCACGGTGGAAAAGCCGAAGACGATCATCTCGCGCAATACATCGCCCGACATCGGCTTCGACCGCTCGATCAACCCGTATCGCGGGTGCGAGCATGGCTGCATCTACTGCTTCGCGCGGCCCACCCACGCCTATCACGATCTCTCCCCCGGTCTGGATTTCGAAACCAAGCTGTTCGTGAAGCCGGACGCCGCCAAGCTGCTCCGCGCCGAGCTTGCCAAGCCCGGCTATCAGGTGCGGTCGATGGCGCTCGGCACCAACACCGATCCGTATCAGCCCATTGAAGCCAAGTTCCGCATCACCCGGAGCGTGCTGGAAGTGCTTGCCGAGACCAAGCACCCCTTCTCCATCACTACCAAGTCCGACCGGGTGGTGCGCGACATCGACATCGTCTCGCGCATGGCGGCGGAGGGGCTGGCCTCGGTGGCGATCTCGATCACCTCGCTGCAGCCGTCCATCTCCCGGACGCTCGAGCCGCGCGCGCCTTCCGGCCGCAAGCGCCTGGCCGCGGTAAAGGCGCTGAGCGAAGCGGGCGTTCCGGTCACCGTCGCAATCGCTCCGGTGGTGCCGGGCATCACCGACCATGAAATCGAGGCGATCGTCGAAGCCGGCGCCGACGCCGGCGCGCGCGGCGTGTTCTTCCTTCCGGTCCGCCTCCCCCACGAGGTCGCGCCCTTGTTCCGCGCCTGGCTCGACGAGCACTTCCCCGACCGCGCCGACAAGGTGATGAACATCATCCGCGCCATGCGCGGCGGCAAGGACAACGACCCGCAATGGTTCACCCGCCTGCAGGGCTTCGGCCCATGGGCGGACCTGATGCGCATGCGGCTGGAAAAGGCGGCGAGGAAGCACGGCCTCAACCGGGAAAAGGTGCCCTTGAGGTGCGACCTGTTCGTCCCCCCGCAAGGCCCTCAACTGCGGCTGCTCTAAGTTCCTCCCCATCGAAGATGGGGAGGGGAACCATGCGTAGCATGGTGGAGGGGTAGCTGCCGTAAGGCGTGAGGTTCTCGCGCGAACCTCGAGGGCCGGCGCCAATTACCCCTCCACCACCCTGCGGGTGGTTCCCCTCCCCGCGCTTCGCGCAGGGAGGAACTCAGGCCGCGCTTTTCAGCCGGTAATCCTTATACTCTTCTCTCAGCTTGGTCTTGAGCAGCTTGCCGGTTGCGGTGTGCGGGAGGCTGTCGACGAACACCACCTCATCGGGCAGCCACCACCGCGCCACATGCTTCGCCAAATG
>DASWMM010000164.1:0-8514 GCA_036399755.1 Allosphingosinicella sp. | reverse complement strand
TCCGCCGCTCTCCTCTCCTTCGCCGCGCCGGCCGCTTTCGCCCAGGACATCGCACCCCCGCCCCCCGAGGACGAAGCGGTCGAGGACCCAGGCGACGGTTCCGACTCGATCGTGGTGACCGGCAGCATGCGCGTCCGCCAGGGTGGGGCGCAAGACGCCGGGCACTTCCGGGCGGCCGCCGAGCTCGGCATGCCGCGGCCCGAGTCGCTGACGCTTGAGGGCCTGATGGGCGAGCACGACCTGACACTTGCGGAGGCGCGTCCCTGTGCGCAGCTGTTCTGCCTGGTGACGGAGGCGATGACCGCCAAGCTGCCGCTGCGGCCCGACGACAAATTGTTCGTCGGCCTGGGCTTCGCAAGCAACATCGTCGCGGAAAGCTGGAAGCGCGAACCGCTGCATCTGGTCGCGGTGGTCGACAAGTCGGGCTCGATGGACGGCGAGCCGCTCGATCTGGTGCGCAAGAGCCTGAAGCAGATCGTCGAACAGATGCGCGACGGGGATCGTCTGTCCATCGTCCTCTACGGCGACGAATCGCACCTTTATCTTGCGCCCACTGACATCGGAGCGGATCGCGCAAAGGCCCTGGCGGCGATCGGCCGGATCGAAAGCGCCGGGTCCACCAACATGGAAGCCGGGCTGCGGGTCGGCTACGATACCGCCTTCGCCGCCAAGCCGGGCTTCGCCGGCACCACTCGCCTGATGCTGTTCACAGATGAGCAGCCCAATGTCGGCGCAACCGACCCCGACAGCTTCATGGGCATGGCGCAGGCTGCGTCCCGCGCCGGGATCGGCCTTACCACGATCGGCGTCGGCATTCAGTTCGACGGCGAACTCGCCACCGACAT
This sequence comes from Allosphingosinicella sp., assembly GCA_036399755.1. Lineage (GTDB taxonomy): Bacteria > Pseudomonadota > Alphaproteobacteria > Sphingomonadales > Sphingomonadaceae > Allosphingosinicella. The sequence goes on along the minus strand of DASWMM010000164.1, from coordinate 7,669 downwards.
CTCCAGCGTGCGGGGCGGCAATCTCTACTTCATCGCCAATGCGGAGGAGGTGAAAAGCGTCTTCGCCGAGAAGCTCGACACCATGGTGAGCGAACTCGCCCACGACGTGCGGATCACCATGACGCCGCGCGAGGGGTACAAGCTGACCGGCGTCTTCGGCGTTCCGGACGGCTTGATGCGGGAAAGCGAAGGCGGCGCGGTGACCATCACCGTTCCGACCGCCTTTCTCAGCACCAACGGCGGCGGCATTTTCGCCTCGCTCGGGAAGGCGGCGGACCGCGCCAGCCTCCCCGCCGCGGCCCTTACGCCAGAGACTCCGCTGATGGAGGTTTCGCTGAGCTACGTTTCCGCGAAGGACGGGGTGGCGGGCGCCGATCGGTCCATTGTGTCCAATCCGTCCGGCGTTCCCAGTGTGGGGCTTCGACTGGCCCACCTCTTGACCGACGAATATTTCGCGCTGCACGGCGCTTCGACCGCCTTTCACAGCGACGACGATCCAAAGAAGGCCTTTGCCCTACTGTCGGGCTTCTCGGGGCGTCTGGAGAGCAGCGGCATCGCAAAGCTCGGCGGCGAGAAGAAGCTGGTTCGCGAAATGCTTGCCCAGGCGTCCTTCCATGCGGGCTATGGCGGCGAGCAGCCGGGGCCGCTGGCCGTACGGGGCACCTGGGAGGTGTTCCGTGCCGACGGCCTGGAGGATGTCGGACGCGGCGACCGCTTGGCCTTCGGCGAGGATGAGGAGGTCGTCACGACGCGCCGCGACGGGGACGAGGAACATGGCGCCTACAAGATCAACCGCCGGCAGATCTTTTTCCCCGAGGAGGGGGAGGTCTTCAACTACCGCATCAAAGGCGACATCCTGACCCTGGTTCACGAAACCGGCGCCGCCAGCATGTACCTGAAGCGGGTTGCGGCCGACACGGACTCCTGAAGCGAGGGTCCGCCATCGTCACGGCGGTGCGCATCGCGAGTTCGGATGCAATTTCCGCAAAAAGCGGCCGGCCCGACCGGGGCGTGAGCCTCGGCGATTGTTCTTAGCGCGCCCAATCCGCTAAGGCGCCCGCTCCACCGATTGGAAGTTGAACAGAGTGACTCTCTACGCCCGTTTCGCCGCGCACCTCGATGCGATCCTCGACGCCCTTGAAGCGGAAGGGGCGCTGACCCCGGGTCTCGATCGCAAGGCGGTGGCGGTGGAGCCGCCGCGCGACGCTTCCCACGGCGATCTCGCCACCAACGCGGCGATGGTGCTCGCCAAGCGCGCGGGCACCAACCCGCGCGCCCTTGCCGGCTTGATCGTGCCCCGGATCGAGGCGCTGGAGGAGGTGGCGGGCGCCGAGATTGCCGGGCCAGGCTTTATCAACATCCGCCTCGTGCCTACCGTCTGGCAGGAGGAGCTTCGCACCATTCTCACCGCCGCCGCCAATTACGGCCGGTCGCAAATGGGGACCGGACACCGGGTGAATGTCGAATATGTCTCGGCCAACCCGACCGGGCCGATGCACATGGGCCATTGCCGGGGCGCGGTGGTCGGCGATGCCCTCGCCAATCTGCTCGAACATGCCGGCTACGCGGTCACGCGCGAATATTATGTCAACGATGCAGGCGGACAGGTCGATACGCTCGCCCGCTCCGCCCACCTGCGCTACCTTGAAGCGCTGGGCCGCGAGATAGGCGACATTCCCGAGGGCCTCTACCCGGGCGACTATCTGAAGCCGGTCGGCGAAGCCCTCGCCGCGGAGTTTGGCGACAGCTACGCCGACGCGCCCGAAGCGGAGTGGCTGAAGACCTTCCGCCGCTCCACCGTCGCCGCGATGCTCGACCTGATCCGGGAAGACCTCGCCAAGCTCGGCGTCCACCACGATCTCTTCGCCTCCGAGGAAGAGGTGCAGCAATCGGGCGCCGTCGACCGCGCCTTTGCGCTGCTTGGGGAGAAGGGGCTGGTCTACACCGGCACGCTGCCGCCGCCCAAGGGCAAGACGCCGGACGATTGGGAGGCCTTGGAGCTGCTCCTGTTCCGGTCGACCGCGTTCGGCGACGACCAGGACCGGCCAATCCGCAAGTCGGACGGAAGCTGGACCTATTTCGCCGCAGACACTGCCTATCACATGCAGAAGCTCGAGAAATCCGACGAGCTGATCAACGTCTGGGGCGCAGACCATACCGGCACGGTGAAGCGCACCCAGGCGGCGGTCGAGGCGCTCGCCGGGCGTCCGGCGCTCGACGTCAAGATCGTCCAGATGGTGCGGCTGCTCAGGAACGGCGAACTGGTCAAGATGTCCAAGCGCTCCGGCAGCTTCGTCACCCTTGCCGAAGTGGTGGAGGAAGTCGGCAAGGACGCCGTCCGCTTCACCATGCTGACCCGCAAGAACGACGCGCAGATGGATTTCGATTTCGCCAAGGTGGTGGAAGCGTCGAAGGACAATCCGGTCTTCTACGTCCAGTATGCGCACGCCCGCATCCGCTCGCTCCACCGCCGCGCCGCCGAAGCAGGCATCGATCTCGGCGCCACGCCCGACCTCACCTTGCTCGACGACGAGGAGCTGGCGCTGGTCAGGCTCGCCGCCCAATTCCCGCGGGTCGTGGAAGCCGCGGCGCAGGCGCACGAGCCGCACCGCATCGCCTTCTACCTGCACGAGCTTGCCGCCGCGCTCCACGCGCAGTGGAACAAGGGTAATGACGATCCTTCAAGGCGTTTCCTCTTGGCACATAATGGAGAACTTACGCGGGCACGTCTGGAACTCGCCTCCGCAATAGGGCAGATTGTTCGGAACGGCCTCGCCATCATGGGCGTCCAGGCGGCCGAGGAGATGCAGTGATGACGGACATTCGCGCCGATGACAGCTCGCTTGAGGAGGATCGCCTCCCCTGGCTAGAGGCGGTCGAAGACGACAATGCGGGCGAAGGCCCTTCGCCGATGAAGATGATCATGGGCGTTCTGATCGCCCTGGTCGCGATCGGCGCGATCGTCGGCGGCCTGTTCTGGATGAACAACCGTCCGTCCGACGGCGCCGCTTCGGGAGAGCCGGAGCTGATCGCTGCCCCGAATGGCGACTACAAGACCAAGCCGGCCGACGCCGGCGGCATGACCGTGGAAGGGGAGGGCGATACCGCCTTTGCGGCAAGCGAGGGCGCCGATCCCAAGGGCGCGATCAACACGGATGCGGTGGCCGAAGCGCCGGTGACGAAGGCGCCGCCTGCCCAGGCGCAGACGCAGCCCGCGCAGCAGCCTGCCGCTCAGCCCAAGCCGGAGGCCCCGGCCCCCGCGGCGCCCGCACCTGCAACCGGCGGCGCAACCATCCAGCTCGGCGCCTTTTCCAGCCAAGCCGGCGCCAACGCCGCTTGGAAGGCGATGTCCGGCCGCTTCGGCTACCTCGCGCCGCTCACCCAGAGCGTCGTGCCGGTGCAGAGCGGCGGGAAAACCCTTTACCGCCTGCGCGCCAGCGGCCCCAATGCCGCCGACATCTGCGGCCGCTTGAAGGTCGCCGGCGAAAGCTGCGTTCGAATCTAGGCTGCCGGCAACGATGCAAGCCGCAATTTACGGCCTCGCGGGAGAGGCGCTCACCGCCGGCGAGCGCGCCTTTTTCCGCGAGGCCGATCCCGCCGGCTACATCCTGTTCCGCCGCAACATCGCGGACCTGGCGCAGCTCAAGGCGCTGACCGACGACCTGCGCGCGCTCCACGGCCGGGACGACCTGCCGATCCTGATCGACCAGGAAGGCGGCCGGGTCGCGCGGATGCGCCCGCCGGTCTGGCCTGCTTTTCCGCCGGCCTGGACGTTTGCCGAACTCTACGCCCGCGCGCCGATGACGGCGATCCAGGCGGCGCGGACCAACGCCCAGGCGATCGCCGCGATGCTCCGGGAGGCGGGGGTTAACGTCGACGCGCTGCCCTTGCTCGACGTCCGCCAGGAAGGCGCCAACGACATCATCGGCGACCGCGCCCTCGGCGCCGAGCCGATGCAGGTTGCAGCCCTCGGCCGCGCGGTGCTCGACGGGCTGGCGGCGGGCGGCGTCGTCGGCATCGTCAAGCACATGCCCGGTCATGGCCGCTCGATGGTGGATTCGCACCTCGAACTCCCCGTCGTCCGCGCAAGCGCGGAGGCGCTGGAGGTGGACATCGCGCCATTCCGCACCCTCGCCAACGCGCCGATGGGGATGACCAGCCACGTCGTCTACACCGCATGGGACCCGGAGCAGCCCGCAAGCCATTCCGCCCCGGTGATCCAAAACATCATCCGCGGCCGGATCGGCTTCACCGGCTTCCTGATGTCCGACGACATCGGCATGCACGCGCTTTCCGGCTCCTTCCGCGACCGCGCGGCGCTTGCGCTCTCCGCCGGCTGCGATGCGGCCCTGCATTGCTCGGGCAAGATGGAGGAGATGGTGGAGGTTGCCCAGGGCTCCGCGCCGCTCACCGGCGAAAGCCAGGAGCGGCTCAATAGCGCAATGGCTTTTGCCGCCCGTCCCGTGGGCGCCTCTTATGCCGAGCTGATCGGAGAGCGCGACCGGCTGATCGCCGCCGCCTGAGCGGAACCGGGCCGGTAGCGGGCGCGTAGTCGTTTCAGTAACGCAGGAGAGTGGCTATGCGGATCGTATCGATTGCCTTGGCAAGTGCGCTGATCGCCGGCCTTGCCGCGTGCGACGGACCCAAGGAGCAAGCCGGCGAGATCGCCGACAACGCCTCGGGCGCGGTTGATGGCGAGGACAGCATGCGCAGCGGCCCCGCCGAAACCATGGGCGAGCGCCAGGACCAGGCTGACCAAAGCGCCAACGAGGCGCGGGAGGCGGCCGCCGACGCGCTCGACGAAAAGGCCGAAGCCGCCGAAGATGCGGCCAAGGAACGCGGCGAGGAGCTCCGTCAGCAGGCCGACGCGGTCAGGAAGCAGTGATTCGATGAGCGTAGCCTTCCGCCGCGAGAGCGATGAGGAGCATAAGGAGCCGCGCTTCGAGCTTCCGATCCCGACCGGCCCAAATCTGGTGACGCCGCGCGGGCTGGAGCAGATCCGCGCCCGGCTGGCGGAGACCGAGCGAAAGGTTGCCGAGGCGGAGGGCGAGACGGCGCTGGCCGAGGCGAAGCGCGACCTGCGCTACTGGCAGACCCGCCACGCCACGGCAGAGGTGGCACCTGCGGCGGCCGGCGACGAGGCGGCGTTCGGCACTCGGGTGACCTTCCGGATGAACGGTGCCGAGCGCGCCGTCTCCATCGTCGGCGACGACGAAGCCGATCCCGCAGCGGGCTACCTAAGCTTCTCCGCGCCGCTCGCCCGGGCGCTGATCGGCGCCTGCGCGGGCGATCTGGTCGATTTCAACGGCCGCGCCGAAGCAATCGAGGTGCTGAAGGTCCAGCCGCTGGCTGCTTAATCGCCCGATGCGGCGGCATCCATGAAGTTGCGTGCCGCCTCGCGGTCCGCTTCGTCCTTGAAGGCGACCTCGAGATCGGGTGCTGAGCCCAGCATGTAAAGCAGCACCCACAAGGCGAAGCGGCGGCTGCGGTCCGTCTCAAGCCCGAGATCGACCGAGATGCGCTCCGTGCCGGCGGCAAGCGCGTCCGGGGTCATGGCGGACAAGTCCGCGGTGCCGAAGTAGCGGCGGAGCTGGTCGTCGAGGTCCATAAATCGCAGGCAGGGCGGCCGAAGCCGCCCTGCTCACGCGTTACTGCGGCGTCGTCGCGGTGGCGTCGCGGCCGGCGCCGCTGGGGGCGGCGATGATCGTCTGGGTGACGGCGCCCTTGTCGACCACTTCGGTCTGCGGGTCCCCGGCGACCGAGCGGGCGCCGAGCGCGGCGCGGTCGCGGCCGACCTGGTTCAGCACCGACGTTTCCGCCGCGCTGCGTGGCGCGGTACCGCCGAACAGGGCGTCGAGCGCTTGGGTGCGTGCGTCGGTGCCGGTCGGCGTGGGGCTGCCCGGCGCCGGCGGCGTCAGCGCGAAATCGGGCGGAATAACGAGCGGCGCGTTGCGGGCGACGGCGAATTCGTCGGGACGGTCGCGGCCTGCGATGCCGCTGGTGCCGCAGCCGGCGAGCGCCAAGCTCGCGGCCGTCGCGGCCAGGGTGATGTTCAGGTTACGCATGTTCAGATTCCTCTCGCGCGGGCGCTTTGTCGCGCGTCAGCAAAGCGCGGACCAGCAACAGCAATACCCCGATGGTAATGCCTGCGTCGCCGACATTGAAGACCAAAAAGGGGCTGATCTCCCCGAAATGCAGGTCGGCATAATCGACCACATAGCCCAAACGGATGCGATCAAGGATGTTACCGAGCGCGCCGCCGAGCACCAGCGAGAGGGCAAGCGCGTCGGCGCGGCTTCTCTCCCGCCATAGCCAGACGGCGACGAACAGGGCAATCGCCGCGGTCATCGCAACGAGGCCCCAGCGCGCGACATGGCTGTCGGCGGTGAGAAGACCCATGGAAACGCCGCGATTCTCGACCCAGCGCAGCCGGAAGAACGGGAGAAGTCCGATCTCCTGGCGCTGCTGAAGCTGCAGCATCTCGACCACCACGAACTTCGCCGCCTGGTCGGCAAGGAAAACAAGAGCAGCCACGCTCAAGCCCAGCTTGCGGTGGCGCAACACGTCGCCCTGATCAGCCATTCACAACCCCTTCGCAGCGGGCGCACAGCGCGCCCTCTTCCGTCACTTCCGGCAGATGCCGCCAGCAGCGGCCGCATTTTTCTTGTTCGGTCCGCTCGACGGTGACCGACAGACCCTCGAATTCCCGAAGGTACAATTCCGAGACGATGCAGGCCTCGGCGAAATCGGTGCCCTCGATCTCCGCGCGCAGGCCGAAGTCGGGAAGACCAAGCGTCACCTTTGCCTCCAGGCTGGAGCCAAGCTTCTTTTCACGGCGCATCGGCTCGATGTTGCCGGTCACGAGCTCCCGAACCTCGCGCAGCCTGATCCACTTGGCGCCAAGCGCGTCGTCGCGCCACGCCGGGTCGGTCTCCGGCCACTCGAGGAGGTGCACGGAGCCGCCTTCCGGGAAGCGCGTGCTCCACACTTCCTCGGTGGTGAAGCACAGCACAGGGGCGAGCCAGCGGACAAGGGCATGGAAGACGGTGTCGAGCACCGTGCGATACGCCATCCGCTTGGGATCAGACGGCGCGTCGCAATAAAGGCTGTCCTTGCGGATGTCGAAGAAGAAGGCCGAAAGGTCTTCGTTGGCGAAGGCGGTGAGCAGGCGCGTGTAACGGTTGAACTCGAAATTCGCGGAAGCTTCGCGAAGCTCGGCGTCGAGCTCGGCGAGGCGGTGAAGGACCCAGCGTTCGAGCTCGGGCATGCCCGCCGGCGCCACACGCTCGGCATCGGAGAAGCCTTCCAGCGCGCCCAGCTTGTAGCGGAAGGTGTTCCGGAGCTTGCGGTAGGCGTCGCCGGTGCCGGCAAGCGCTTCCTTGCCGATCCGCACGTCCTCGAAATAATCGGTCGAAGCGACCCACAGGCGCAGGATGTCGGCGCCGCTTTCCTTGATGATGGCGAGCGGATCGACGGTGTTGCCGATCGATTTCGACATCTTGCGCCCGTCCCGGTCGAGCGCGAAGCCGTGGGTGAGGACGGCATCGTAGGGCGCTTGTCCGCGGGTGCCGCAGCTTTCGAGAAGCGAGGATTGGAACCAGCCGCGATGCTGGTCCGATCCTTCCAGATACAGATCGGCGCGCGTGCCTTTGCCGTAGCGCGCCTCGAC
>DASWMM010000163.1:0-2822 GCA_036399755.1 Allosphingosinicella sp. | reverse complement strand
GGCGGGCCTCGCGGCGCAGGATGCCTCCTGCCCACCGGCGGTGCGCTCGATCCTCGCACTGCTGGTGGACGAAGGCGGCATCGTCGCGCGTGAGGCGGTTGCGAAGCCGCTTGCCACCCTGGAGCGGGAGCAACGGCGGCTGATCACGGGGCTCAAGGTCAAGATCGGCGCGCTCGACCTGTTCATCCCCGACATGCTCAAGCCCGAGCCCCGGCGCTGGCGCAGCGCCCTGCGCGCTGCCGCGTCGGGACAAGCCGTGCCTGCGCTGCCCCCCGAATCGATGGTCGTCCTCCCCACCCCGCCGGAAGCAGACCGGCCGCGCCTCCAGAAGCTGGGCTTCCGCTGCGTCGGGCCGCAGATGCTGCGCGTCGATCTCGTTGAACGACTCGCCCGCCATGCCCACGAGGCGCGCACCGGCAAGGAACAGCCGTTCGTCGATCAGGCGCTCGCCACCTCGCTTGGTCTCCAGCCGCAAGCCGTGGCGAAGCTGATGCGCGATCTCGGCTTCCGTTCGACGGAGAACGAGGCAGGCTGGGCGTGGAAGGGCCAGATGCGCACCCGCCGCGACGAGCGCCCCGCCGGGCCCGCCAACGCCTTCGCCGCGCTCGCCGGGTTGCGCCGTGGCTGAGACGCTGCGTCTCGACAAATTCCTGTGGTTCGCACGGATCGTGAAAACCCGCGCCTTGGCGCAGACGATGGCGGAGGACGGGCGGCTGCGCATTTCCGGCCGGGTCGCCGACCGCGCGCATTGTCCGGTGCGGGTCGGAGACGTGATGAGCTTCGCCCAGCGCGGTGCGGTGCGGGTACTCCGGGTGGAGGCGCTGCCGGCGCGGCGCGGTCCGCCTGCCGAAGCGCGCGCGCTCTACACCGACCTGTCGGACGCCGGCGCAGAAACCCCTCTCCCTCCAGGGGAGAGGGAGGGGTCCCCGCAGCGGGAGGGTGAGGGACCGTAAAACAGAAGACACGAAGGCCCTCACCTCCCACCGCTTCGCGGCGGGCCCCTCCTCTCCACTGCAGAGGAAGGGATCGATTGACGACCGGCTACTCGGAAGGCCCGTTGACGAGCGAAGGGGGCGGGGACTAGGGAATCGCCCCAAAGGGAGAAGCAAATGACTTACGTCGTCACCGAAGCGTGCATCCGCTGCAAATATATGGACTGCGTGGAAGTGTGCCCGGTGGATTGCTTCTACGAAGGCGAGAACATGCTCGTCATCAACCCAAGCGAATGCATCGATTGCGGCGTCTGCGAGCCGGAATGCCCGGCCGAGGCGATCCTGCCCGACACCGAGGCGGGCCTGGAGAAGTGGATGGAGATCAACGCCACTTACTCCGCCGAGTGGCCGAACCTCACCCGCAAGCGGCCGTCGCCCGACGATGCCGACGAGCATAAGGGCGAAGAGGGCAAGTTCGAGAAGTATTTCTCGGCGAGCCCCGGCGAAGGCGACTGACCCGAACGGGCACCATTTCGCCCGCCTGACGCTCCGAGTCCCAGCCAAGGCGCCCAAAAGGGTAGCTTTTCCGCACGCTTTGCGCTATGAAGGCTTTCTGGCGGTCGCGAGCACGCGCGCCGCGAAGAGGTGATTCACACACGCAAGGCCGCGAGAGGCAATCGGAACCGTCCTGGGGAGGCGCGCTTTCGGTGACCGTGCGGCATTCTCATGGGAAGGTCGATTAAATGGCAGCGAAGGCGTTGAGCTTCGACGTTGGCGATTATGTTGTGTACCCAAAGCACGGCGTGGGGCGCGTCATTGAACTGCAAAGCACCGACATCGCGGGCATGCAGCTCGAACTATATGTGCTGCGCTTCGAAAAAGAGAAAATGACGCTGCGCGTTCCGACCAACAAGGCGGAAAGCGTCGGCATGCGCAAGCTGTCGTCCGACAAGACGCTTCGCGACGCGCTCGAGACGCTCAAGGGCAAGCCCAAGGTGAAGCGCACCATGTGGTCGCGCCGCGCCCAGGAATATGAGGCCAAGATCAATTCGGGTGACCTGATCTCGATCGCCGAAGTGACCCGGGATCTGTTCCGCGCCGACGACCAGCCCGAGCAGAGCTATTCGGAGCGCCAGATCTTCGAAGCGGCGTCCAGCCGCCTGGCGCGCGAACTCGCCGCCATGGAGCAGATCGACGAGCCGGCCGCGCTGGTGAAGATCCTCGAGATTCTCAACAAGGCCGCCGTGATCTACAACAAGGAGAAGGCGGCGGTCTAAGCCGCGCTTTCCCAAGTGAAATACGCGACGGGCGGTTCCGTAAGGAGCCGCCCTTTTCGCATGTTGCGCCCGCCCCTCAGCGCGTGTATTATCGGTGCAATACACTTGAGGGAGGCGAAAACGATGCGCAGTGCAATGATCCTGGGTTCGATGCTCCTGCTCGGAGCATGCAACTTCTCCGCCGGCGCCAAAGAGACGGAACTGAGCGGCCAGAAGATCAACCGGAGCTTCCAGGTCGCCGGCTTCGACCGGGTGTCGCTCGGCGGGCCGCACAATGTCATCGTCACGGTCGGCGGCGCGCCGTCGGTTCGGGCGGAAGGCGATTCCGCGCTGATCGAGCAGCTCGAGATCAAGGTCGAGGACGGCGAGCTGCAGATCGGCAACAAGGACAGGAACCGCTTGAGCTGGAGTTCGAAGGGCCAGGCGCTGATCATCTACGTCACCACCGCGTCGCTTCGGGCGGCCTCCCTCGCCGGCTCGGGCAATCTCAAGGTCGATCGGGCGGAGGGCAAGAGCTTCGATGCGGCGATCGGCGGCTCCGGCAACATCGAACTCGGGTCGCTGAAGGTCGAGCAAGCGAGCTTCGCGATCGGCGGCTCGGGCAACATCAAGG
>DASWMM010000162.1:0-1769 GCA_036399755.1 Allosphingosinicella sp. | reverse complement strand
TGATCGACGCCGCGCCCGGTTTCTTCCTGAAGCTCGTCGATCTTCTTGGAGGCTTCCGCCTTGCTGAGCTCTGGGTCGAACTCCTCGCCCGCCTCCCGCGCCAGCGTCTTCAGGTAAGAGGCTTGCGGGCCGGTCATCGACTCGTCGCCGGTAACCCAATCGTCCGGGTTCTTTTGGGCATTTTCCTGGGGATCGTTGTTGTCGTTGCGGTCGGACATCGCTGGCTTTCCTGTTTCGTGAAGCGTGGCCCCACCAACGGCGGTGTTCCGAGTTTGTTCCGAGTCAGCGGGGGCTGCTCATATCCGCCGTGATCGCCGCGACGGCAAAGGCAACCGAGTTCTCGGAAGGGGGAAAGCCCAGGCGCACGCCGTCGCAGGCAAGCGCGTAAACCACAGCCTGGATCGATCCCGCTTCGGGGTGGCGCAGTTCAACGGTGGTTCCAAGCGCGGGCCGTGCATTGGTTTCCAGAAAGGCGCCGCGGGCGGACACTTCGCGAAGGGCGGCGGGGGAGGGCGTGTCGGCAACGAGAACGCACATCCGCCGGCGCCGCCAGCGCGACGCCATGGCTTTTCCTGATCCGATCCGCGCCTGCGCTACCATCTGCCATGTCCCCTAGTCCCCGAGGGGTGACCCTAGGGCACGGGCGGCAAAGAAAGCGTTAAGCCGCGGAGCTCCTCGTTACGGAGCAACGGGGAAGCAGGCGGCACCCGCCGCCTTGGCGGACGCGCAGGCTCGGTCGGCGGCGGCGCGGCTCGGCAGCGGCCCGGCCTGGAGGCGGGTCACCGCGCCCGCCGGCACGAACACCGGCTGGAGTGCGGCAAGAGCGCCCGCTTTGGTGCGCAGGCCGTTCCAGGCGTTGCGCGCATTGGCGGCGTTGGAAAAGGCGCCGAGCTGCACGCGCCAACGGCCGGCCGCCACGGGCGCGGCTCTTGCCGGCGCGGGGGCTGAGGGCGGCACGGCGGTACGTGCAACCGCTCCCGCAACCTGCGCCGGACGCGCCGGTGCGCGTGTGGGCAAGACACGGACCGACGCCGCTTTCGCCGCAGGCGCCGCTTTCTCGATCTGCCGGGCAAGGGCAAGGCCCTTCTGGCGATCGGCCAACGGAATATGCTGGTCCATCTGCTGGAGGTTGGCGACCGCCTGCGGCAGGCCCTGGGCGGCGGCGAGCTGGGTCAGCGCATACGCACGCGGCCAATCCTTCTGGACCAGATCGCCGTTGAACAGGGCCGTTCCCACGACATATTGCGCGCGCGGATCGCCTTCATCCGCCGCCTTGCGAAGCCACGGCATCGCCTTGGCGCGGTCGCCCTTCTGGAAGAGAATAAGGCCGAGATTGGCCTGCGCCTGCCCGTGCCCGTTGGCGGCGGCCTTTTCGTACCAGCTTTGCGCGGTGCCTAGGTCTGCGGGAACGCCGCGCCCGAGCTTGTAGGCCTGGCCAAGGTTGAACTGCGCATCGGCATCGCCCTTGTCGGCAAGCGCCCGCCATTCCTTTACCGCGCCGGCGAAATTGCCGGCCTGCCAAAGTTCGACGCCCGCCTTTACGTCGGCAAGCGCGGCGCCGGTGCCGAGCAGGAGGGCGACCGCGGCGGCCGAGGCCACAAGGAAGTTTCGGCTGGGAAGCTGCATGATATCGTCTCCGCACGCGGCCAAAGCCGCTCTTCTGCTGCGGGCTAGCGAATAAGAGTTAACGGCCTCTTAGCACTGCCCGCGTACCTCTCTTCCATACCGCACGAAAGCGCGGCGGCGTTAACCGGATTTTAGCCAGGGCG